>JAGVPN010000204.1 GCA_020052215.1 Syntrophobacterales bacterium | reverse complement strand
GATGAGCTTCCAGGGAAGCTCCGGCCCCAAGGAGATTTCTTGCACATAGAAGGACTGCTTCCAGCGGGTCATGGAAGGCAGCTTCGGGTCATCGGGATGCCAGCGGTACATCTGGGCATTAAGGGGCAGGGATACCCCGGTCTTTTTCCGGTCCCAGATTTCCATGGGGGGCCGTTCCGGGGCGGTGCTGGCAATGACCTTTCCTTGAGAGTCAGTAAGGGTAATGACCATTGGCTTTCCCAGGCTGTAGGGCTTGAGTATTTTTCGCACCAGGCCGAGATTCAACGACGCGGTGGCAGTACCCAGCCAATGATTCTCCCTTATAATAGGGGCAACAATAACTATAAGGGGGGCAAAAACACCTATCCTGCCGTGAATGAGTTCGGAAACCACCAACTGCTTTTTGACCTTGGACTCTTTGAACCAGAGTCTGTCAGAAAAATCATGGCCAATGGTGGATTCGCCCTTTTCATTAACTTTGGGAGAGAAGGCAATGGTGCGGCCAACTGCATTTTCCACATGCAAGGAGCTAAAATCTGGGAAAGTCTGTTTCAGAATCTCGGTTTCATGCTGCAACAGCGGGGTTGGGGTCATGGAGGAAGTGCCAGCCAACCTGGCCAACTCCTGTACGGCCTGCACATGCTGCTGAAACCAGGAGTGCAGGTGGAATTGCAAATTGGCCGACAATGATTGCAGATTGGCGATAACCTCGGCTTCCAGGTGCTCTTTTTCCTTCCGGATTTCCAGCATGGTGAGCAGCATCGCGGGTAGGAGAACCAGTATGACCAGCAGGCTGAATAAAGAATCCCGCAGGGAGAATTCGGTAGGACGTTGGGGCCGCAGGAAAAGTTTCCCGAGAGGCAGATAGTAAATGGCCAGGCTGACCAGCAAGGCGTTAAAGATGCCGTTGATGGACTGCTTGAGCATGATGAAGATGGTGGTGGTGACATCCATGTGCAGGGCGACGCCATAGTACAGCCAGGCTAGGGGCGCGCCCAGCAACAGCCAGAATACTGCATCCAGCACCACCAGGTTCCGGCGTCCCCGTTTCAGAAAGAGGCCCACAAACAGGGCCTCACTCATGAAATTGATGAACCCGTAAGGATGCCCCCAGAGAACCCAGGTATAGCTATAAGCCACCAGCGCCGCGAGCATGCCCCATCCCAGGCCATAGAAATAAAGCACCAGCAACACCGCGATGCTGCCGAAGAGGAAATCCGCCCCGAAAAAGAGGGACATGGAAAAATAATTACCCAGGAAGCCGGCGCTGATGAGCAAGGCCAGCAGAACGGCGGATCTGATCGTCATGGCTTATTCTCTTCACCACTCACATAGCACTGCATAAATTTCCTTGATAATATAAATCTTCTCGGATCTTGGCAAGCTGGCTTTTAATAATCAAATACTTCGCTGATTCGAAGGACCCAACCGCAGCACCGCCATTTGGTGAAGACCGAGGTAATCTGGGTTTGATGGGCCTCTGGGGTATCCGGCGCAAGCTACTCTTAACTTATACCAAGTTGCCGTCAAACAAGTAATAATCCGAATTGTAGGGGCGGTTCGCGAACCGCCCCTACGGTGGTTGCGACCATAAAGCCAGGATTACCTCTATGACGGCAACTTGGTATTAAATGTACAGCAGCAGAGCACTTGCCATTATCCGCTCCTGGATAATGATGCAATAAAAAAAGGCAGGTGGTATTAACCCCTGCCTTGGTTGTTTCACCGAAAACCGAAAATCGCCTTTAATTAAAGGTGCCCCAAACCACCTTTTTGGGCTGGGCCGGGTGCGCCAGGACGGTTAGGGCGTTTTTCAGGATGCCGGCGGCGTCCAGTTCGTATTTCTTCCGGAGGACGTCCTGGGTGCCGTGTTCCACGAAGATGTCGGGAATTCCCAGGCGCTTCACGTGGACCCCGAAGAGGTCCCGGTCGGCCAGAAGTTCCAGCACCGCGCTGCCGAAGCCGCCGGCCACGACGTTTTCTTCCACCGTCAAGACGCGGCCGTGTTGGGCCGCCAGGCTCAGGATCAGGGGTTCATCCAGGGGTTTGACGAAGCGAACGTTGACCACGGTGGCGCTGAAGCCCTGTTGGTCCAGTTCCTTGGCCGCGGCCAGGGCGGGGTAGACGGAGGCGCCCAGGGCCAGGATCAGGAGGTCTTGCCCCTCCCGCAGCACCTCGGCCTTGCCGATGGGCATCTTGCTCAGGGTGGAGGAAAAGGCCACGCCCACCCCCCGGCCCCGGGGGTACCGGAGGGCGACGGGACCCGGATGCTCCACCGCGGTGAACAGCATGTCCCGCAATTCATTTTCGTCCTTGGGGGCCATCAAGACCAGGTTGGGCAGGTGGCGCAGATAGGACAGGTCGAAGAGCCCCTGGTGGGTCTCGCCGTCTTCGCCCACGACCCCGGCCCGATCCAGGGCAAAGACCACCGGCAGCTTCTGAATACAGACGTCGTGGAGTATCTGGTCATAGGCCCGCTGCAGGAAGGTGGAATAGATGACGGCGACGGGCCGCATGCCTTCCACAGCCAGGCCCCCGGCGAAGGTGACGGCGTGCTGTTCGCAGATGCCCACGTCAAAAAACCGGGTGGGGAACTCCTTGTGGAAGTCGACCAAGCCGGTGCCGTCGGGCATCGCGGCGGTAATGGCCACAATTTTAGGGTCCTGCCGGGCCAGGCGCACCAGGGTGTCGCCAAAAACCTCGGTGTAGCTCGGGACCTCACTGACGCTCTTCTTGGGCTCGCCGGTGTCGGGGTCAAACTTGCCCAGGCCGTGAAACCCGGTGGGATCGGTCTCGGCGGGTTCGTAGCCCTTGCCCTTGGTGGTGAGCACGTGAACCAGGATGGGTCCTTTCAAGTTTTTGATATTGTTGAAGGTCTCCACCAGGTGATCCAGACGGTGCCCGTTCACCGGCCCTAGATAGGTGAATTTGAGGGCCTCGAAGAGCATGCCTGGGGTGAAAAAGGCCTTAAAAGACTCTTCGCTGCGCTTGGCCCAGGTCACCAGGTCCTCGCCGATGGCCGGCAGGGAGCGCAGCAGATTCTCCACCTGCTTTTTCAGGAAAACCATGGTGGGCCGGGTGAGTTTGCGGCTGACAAAGGAGGACATCGCCCCGACGTTGGGGGCAATGGACATGCCGTTGTCGTTTAAGACCACGATGAGGTCCTTGTTGAGGTCGCCGGCGTTGTTCAGGCCTTCAAAGGCGATCCCGGCGGTCATGGAGCCGTCGCCGATCACCGCGATGACGCGGTGGCGCTCCCGCTTCAGACATCGGGCGCTGGCGATCCCCAAGGCCGCGGATATGGAGGTGGAACTGTGCCCGGTGTCAAAGGCGTCGTAGCAACTCTCACCGCGTTTGGGAAAACCGCTGAGGCCGCCGTGCTGCCGCAGGGTGTGGAACCGGTCCTGGCGCCCGGTGAGCAATTTATGGGCATAGGCCTGATGCCCCACATCCCAGACGATCTTGTCCCGGGGGCAGTCAAAGACATAGTGGAGGGCGATGGAGAGCTCCACCACTCCCAGGCTGGGGGCCAGGTGCCCCCCGGTTTTGGCCACGGTGGAGATGATCTTCTCCCGGATTTCCTTGGCCAGCTGCGGCAGGAATTCCGGCGGCAGCTTCTTCAACTCCTGGGGATTGTTGATGGTATCCAGCAAACGGCGGGGCGGAGCGTCCGGCCGGTATCCCTGGCGATTATCCATGCGCACCTAACCTCTCACAGGTGGGTTATGCTTAACTTAATACTAAAAAACACCAAATTCAAGCTGTATAACTAGTGTCCATCCGTAAACTCCCCCTCCCCTGGTGGGAGGGGGCTGGGGGAGGGGGATGTCAGGGGAACACCTCGTTATAACGAGGCATTTTCACCCCCACCCTAACCCTCCCCCATCAAGGGGGAGGGAATTAAAGACTTTCCGGATGAAAAATAACTAGGCAATCTTATTCCATGATCTATCCGGGCGGCCAACGGCGGTTAAGCGCGCCGCACCAGGAGATAGCGGGCCAGCTCTCGCAAGGGTTCGGCCCGTTCCTGGAAGGATTCCAGCCCGGCGATGGCCTCCTCCACCAGGCGGCGGGCCCACTCCCGGGTGGCTCCCAGCCCCAGCACCGCGGGATACGTGGCTTTCTGGCGCTTTTCGTCCATACCCGTGGCCTTGCCCATCTCCGCCGCGATACCTTCTACGTCTAATAGATCATCGGTAATTTGAAACGTTAGCCCAAATTTTTCTCCGTAACCGGTGAGAGAGGTCACTTCGGCCCGGCTGCCGCCCCCCACCAAAGCCCCGGCCCGCACCGCCGCGGTGAGCAAAGCCCCGGTCTTGTGGCGGTGGATGGTCTCCAGTTCCTTCAGGGTGACCTGGCGCCCTTCCGCCAGCAGGTCCAGCATCTGGCCCCCCACCATGCCCTGGCATCCGGCCGCGGCCGCCACCAACTGGATCACTTCCAGTAGGGTCCCCTCCCGGCCTTCAAACCGGAGCGCCGTTGCGGCCATGATCTGAAAAGCCTCGGTGAGCAGACCGTCCCCAGCCAGGATGGCGGTGGCTTCGTCAAACTGCTTGTGGCAGGTGGGCTGGCCCCGGCGCAGATCATCGTCGTCCATGGCCGGCAGGTCGTCATGGATCAGGGAATAGGTGTGGATCATCTCCAGGGCGCAGGCTACCGGCAGGGCTTCGCCCGCATCGCCCCCCACCGCTTCTGCCGCGGCCAGACACAGAATGGGGCGTAACCTTTTCCCGCCCGCGAACAGGCTGTAGTGCATGGCCTGGCTTACCCGGAAGGCCGGCCCCCTGACCCTGGGCAAATACGCTTCCAGGGCCCGGTTGACCAGCCCCCGCCGTTCTTCCAGATAGGCTTTGAGATCCACGTTATTCCTCTGTTGGTGCAAATCAAGCTGCACGCAACCAAGTGCCGAATATTTACCCCCCCTTTGGAAAAGGGGGGCAGGGGGGATTTATCGTAACCACCTGAAATCCCCCTAAATCCCCCTTTTTCAAAGGGGGACTTAACAGCTATTCCTTCTAGTTCCCCCCTTTTCCAAAGGGGGGTTAGGGGGGATTAGAATGATTCCGCTATCGGAAAATGCTTTTGGCATTCGATAGATGTCCACCTAATTATGAAACGCGCCACTATGAGGCGCCACTATTTTCATCCTCCGGGAACGGCCGGGTGAAAAACCGCCCGGCGTCATCCTTGAGCAGGAGTTCCACCCGCTTTTCCACCTCGTCCAACTTCTTATGGCAGACCCGGACCAACTGCACCCCTTCCTCGAAGGCGCGCATGGCCTCTTCCAGAGACAGGTCGCCGTGCTCCAGAGCGTCCAACACTTCCTCCAGACGCTTCAGCCCCGCCTCGAAACTCGGTTCACTCGGTTTTTTTTCTTTAGCCATGGTGTTTTGTTCTGTTTTCTGAAAAGTTCCTTCTGGTAGCACAGGCTTTCCAGCCTGTGCCAAAGTAGCAGGTTAGTCGTGCACAGCCTGGAAAGGCTGTGCCACCAGCCAATACCACCTTTTCATGATTTACGGGTGGGCCAAAGGCCCAGGCGCGACTGCTCACTGCTCACTGCTCACTATTTTAACTTCACAATCCATCCGGCCCTGGGCCACCCGGACCCGGATGGCCGCGCCGGGCGAAACCAGGGTGGCGTCGCGAATTACCGTACCCTGGGGGAGCAGGGTGGCCACGGCATAGCCCCGCTGCAAAATAGCCAGGGGATTGAGTTGCTCAAGCTGGCTCCGGCAGTACTCCAGGTGCCGGCGGGGTTCCGTCTGACGCCGGCGAAAACTTTGGCCCAACATCTGGGCCGCCTGGGTCAGCCGCTGGCGGGCCGCGCTCAAGGTCCGGCGGGGACTCAAAAGAACCAGACGGGAAGTGGCCAGCCTGAGGGCCTGGTCATGGCCGGTTACGGCCCGCCTACTCCGCCGCACCAGCACTTCGGCCTGGTCATCCAGCTTGAGGCGCAGGTCCACCAGGGCGCGGCGCATATCCGGCAGCTGCCGGGCCATCAAGGACAGG
>JAGVPN010000494.1 GCA_020052215.1 Syntrophobacterales bacterium | reverse complement strand
TTCCATGGAGAAAAAGTTGCAGGCCAGGGCCAGGGCGCAGCCCCACTGACCCGCCCCGGTTTCGGTGGCCAGCCGTTTGATGCCCGCCGCCTTGTTGTAGTAGGCCTGGGCCACCGCGGTGTTGGGCTTGTGGCTCCCCGCGGGGCTGACGGATTCGTTCTTATAATAGATGCGGGCCGGGGTTTTCAGGGCCGTCTCCAGGTTCCGGGCCCGATGCAGGGGGCTGGGCCGCCACAACCGGTAGATGCGCAGCACTTCGTCCGGGATGGGAATCCAGCGCTCCGGGCTGACTTCCTGCTCGATCAGGGCCGGGGGAAAAATGGCCGCCAGGTCGGCCGGGGTGATGGGCTGGCCGGTACCCGGGTGGAGATAAGGCGGCATGGGGGACGGCAGGTCAGGAATGATATTGTACCACTCCTGGGGCATCTCGGCTTCGCTCAGGTGGATTTTGTAGGAATCCATAAGGGGCGCGGCTCCTTTGCGTCTCGTTTGCTTTATTTATAGGCCCCGGGGCCGGTCCCTGTCAAGGTGGCGAATGGCGGGCTTTAAAAGATTCGAGGCTATCAGGGGTTGTTGTACAGATAGCGGGGGGCCAATTGGGGCCAGAGTTGAGTGGTGCGGCAGCGGGCCGCCTGGACAATGGCCTGAAGGTGGGACAGGGCCGTGGCCCTATCGTCGTTGATCACCAGGTAGTCATACCAGTGGGCTTCTTTAAGTTCAGCCCGGCCATTCGCCAGGCGCCGGGCCAGTTCCTCGGGGTCCAGGCCCCCCCGGCCCTGGAGGCGCCGCTCCAGTTCCGTCAGGCTGGGGGGCAGGATAAAGATCAGGGTCCCCTGGGGAAATTCGTGTTTGAGGGCCCGGGCTCCCCGGGAATCCAGATCGAAGATCAGGTCCCCCCCTTTTTGCACCATCTCCAGGACCCACCCCCGGGAAGTGCCGTAACCATAGCCGAACTGTTCCACAAACTCCGCCAGGGCGCCCGTGTCCCTGAGCCGCCGGAACTCCGCCGGGCTGACAAAAAAATAGTCTTTGCCGTCCACCTCTCCCGGGCGCCGGGGCCGGGTGGTGTAGGAAATGGAGAACCGCAGCCTGGGGTCCGCGGCCATCAACGGTTTTAGCAAAGTAGTCTTCCCCGTCCCGGAAGGGGCGGTTATGACGAAGATTTCCCCGGGCACCTAAGCGTCCTTTTCCCCCGGGTCCGGGCGCGCGGCCACGCCATGGCCGTTTAAACGCTGGGAAAGGGTCTCGGTGTGCACCGCCGACAGGATGATGTGATTGCTGTCGGTAATGATGATGGAGCGGGTTTTGCGGCCGTGGGTGGCGTCGATGAGGCGGTCGGCCTGGGTGGCCCGCTCCCGCAGCCGTTTCATGGGAGCGGAGCCCGGCACCACCACTGCCACTACCCGATGGGAGATCACGGTATTGCCGAACCCGATGTTAATCAAGCGCCCATCCATATGTTGAATTTCCCCCTTAGTCCTACTCGATATTCTGCACCTGCTCCCGGAGGCGCTCCAGGGAGCCCTTGATTTCCAACACGGCCTGGGAGATGCCCAGGTCGCCGCTTTTGGAGCCGATGGTGTTGGCCTCCCGCAGCATTTCCTGGAGCAGAAATTCCTGCTTGCGCCCCACCGGCCCCTCACCCTCCAGGGTTTGCTGGAACTGGGCGAGATGGCTCTCCAGGCGGGCCAATTCTTCGGCCACATCCCGGCGTTCGGCCATGAGGGCCACTTCCTGGGCCAGGCGGGTTTCATCCACCGGGCTGCCCTCGGGAAAGAGTTCCGCCAGGCGAGTGGCGACCTTCTCCCGCCAGAGTTGGGGCAACCGCGGCGCCTGCTCCACAATGCGGCTGACTTCCCGGCGGATGTCTTCCAGGCGCCCGGCCAGATCGGCCGCCAGGGCCGCGCCCTCGGTTAAGCGCATCTCCTCCAGGAGATCCAGGGCCTGGTTCACCGCCTGGGCCACCGTCTCCCAGGTGGCCTCCAACTCCAGGTCCTGATTGACCTGTTCCTTGGCCACCAGCAGGTCCGAAAAATGGAGAAAATGCTCCAACTTCAGGGACTCGGGGGTGTTGCCGGCCAGCCGGAGTTGCTCCAGCACCCCCCGGACCCCGGCCACCACGCCCATATCCAGCCGCAAGGCGACGGATTTATCTTCGAGGTTCTCCCAGGATAATTGCATGTCCACCCGGCCCCGGGCCACCCGGCTCTTGATGAGCTTGCGGAACCGGTCCTCCAGGGCCCAGAAGCGCCGGGGGAGGTTGAGGGCGAGTTCCAGAAAGCGGTGGTTGACGCTCTTAAGTTCCACCACCCACTTCTGTAGGGGGGTTTCCACTTCCCCCCGCCCGTATGCGGTCATGCTCTTGATCATGGTGCCATCGCCTTTAGTTGCCAGAGGTATTTTTGGCGCACCAACCCCAATAGCCCCGGAAGTTCACCCTGAGCGTAATCCGGATAGCTCCAGGGCAGGGTTTGCCAGTTTCCCTGGCCAAAGACCAGAGTTAAATCCCCGTAGATGCCTTGATCCAGGTAGATGCGGTGAGGGAAATTCTTGCCGGTGGCCAGGACCAGCCGTTCTCTGGCCACGTATCCCGGGTCCAGGTTAGCCAGCCGCCGCTCCCCCAAGCTAAAGGCCTGCTCCAGCGTATTGGTAAAAACTTTCCAATCCGCCAGGCGGGCCGGATCGGCCAGGTGGAGGAAGGAAACCAGGCGGCGGCCCAGGGTGGGGCCCATTTCCGGCTCGTAGTAGGCGGTGGCGTCAAACGGCCACCATGGCCCCACCAGATCCGGCGGGCCCAAATACCCGGCGAGTTTTTCCACCAGGGCCGGACCCAGGTCTTCCCGGGCCAACAGCATACTGACCACCGGCTTCACTGGCGTTGCCGGGCCCGGCGTGCTCATGGTCTTTTCTTCTCCCGAACGCCAATCATTCTATGGCAGGCGGGCCGCAAACGCAATGGAAAAATCATGTGAAATTTTACGCAATTAGCGGCCTGAATTCGTCTAGAAGAAACCCGGGGCGGGGAGTTGAAAAATGTCAGAAATGGCCAGCGGTTAGGTTAACATTTTCCTCAGGCAATGTCCAGGTCTCGGGCCAGAGGGCCGGGGAAGCCAATTTCTTATGGGAGGCGAGGGTTGATTTCAGGTTCTTCCCGAACGATAATGATAAGGCAGGTTCCCGAAATCTTCTTGAGAACGGCTCCTTATGGCTCTGATGGTCTGCGAAACCTTCGTCAGCCTGATGGGTGAATCCACCCGGGCGGGGGCGCCGGCGTATTTCATCCGCCTGACGGGCTGCAACTTGCGGTGCCGCTATTGCGACACGGCTTACGCCTATGAGGGGGGGCGCGAGCTGACCGTGGCGGCGCTGGTGGAAATGGCCCGGGCCCAGCCCCACCGGCTGGTGCTGGTTACCGGCGGCGAACCCCTGCTCCAGGCCGAGACCCCGGCCCTCCTGACGGAGTTGATCGAGGCCGGCCTTACCACCTGCCTGGAGACCAACGGCTCGTTGCCCATGGGCGCGGTGGATGCCCGGGTGCACCGCATCCTGGATGTGAAATGTCCCGGCAGCGGTATGGCCGATCACCACGACTGGCGCAACCTGGACCTCCTGACCCCCCGGGATGAAGTCAAGTTTGTGGTGAGCCACCGGTCTGACTTCACCTGGGCCATGGAGGTGATTGACCGCCATGGCCTGGCCGGGCGGCTGCCGGTGCTGATTTCGCCGGTGTTCGGGCAGGTATCGCTTCGGGAGGCCGCGGCCTGGATTTTGGCAACCCAACTGCCCCTGCGCCTGAACCCACAGCTCCACAAGTATATCTGGGGACCGGAGGCGCGGGGAGTTTAACTACGGTTTTGGGTTTTTAGTTTTTGGTTTTTGGTAAGGGCATCATGTGGCGCCAGGGAAATATCTTATCTTGGCTTTCCCCCAAAAACTTTACTATAACGTGGTTACGACCTGAATCTGTCGAGAGTTTCGAAGCATGACACTGAAAACCAAAAACCAAAAACCAAAAACCGCAGTTGTCCTGGCCAGCGGCGGGCTGGACAGTTGCGTGGCCGCGGCGGTGGCCCGCCGGGAGTTTGACCTGGCCATGTTTCATGCCAATTACGGCCAGCGGAGCCTGGAGCAGGAGTTGGAGGCTTTTCGGGCCCAGGCGGCGTTCTTTCAGGCGGCCGCCACCCTGGAGGTCGATCTCAACTACCTGGGGGTGATCGGCGGCTCCTGCCTCACAGACCTGGACCAGACTGTGCCCACCGGGGAGGTGGAGCCGCCGGGCATCCCCTCCACCTATGTGCCTTTCCGCAACACCAACCTGTTGGCCGCGGCGGTGGCCTGGGCCGAAGTCCTGGGGGCCGAGGCCGTGTTCATCGGCGCCAACGTGCTGGACAACCCCGGCTATCCCGACTGCCGGCCCGAGTATTTCGAGGCCTTCAGCCGGGTCCTGGAGTTGGGCGCCCGGCCCGAAACCCACCTTGTCATCCACACCCCCCTGATCCACCTGGACAAGGCCGGCATCGTGCGCCTGGGGCTTAAGCTGGGCGCGCCCCTGGGACTCAGCTGGTCGTGCTATCAGGGCGATCTCCGGGCTTGCGGCCGATGCTCCTCCTGCCGCCTGCGTCTCAAGGGCTTCGCGGCCGCGGGCGTCCCCGATCCCATCCCCTATCAGCCTTGAGGGGCGGGCACTGCCCGCCGATGCCTCGAATAATCGTCAATTATCTGGTACGTAAGACGCACCCTACGGAAGACTTCTCGGAGCAGATGCAGAAAAACAGATCTTTTCAATGGCAGCCTTGATCTGGCAGGCTCGCCAGCCGAAATCGGTCAGGCAGGCAACCCCTGCTTTAATATAGTCCGCGTCGTAAGGGTCGCGCAAAAGGTCCACCACCAGCTCTTTGGCCTCATCTTGGATGGAATCCAGGAGTTTTTTATTGGAGGGATAAAGATGTGCGTCAAAACAGAAGAGGATGGTCAGGTCTGAGTTTTTTGAAAGGTTCACCGCCTGTTGAATCTCTTCATCCGCCGGCTCGATGGAGACAATTTGAATCTCGGGATCAAGGCCGAATTTCTTAAACTCATTCCGGACGAAGTCTTTTTCAGGCAACACTTCCCTTTCAATCATGATTTTAGAATTAAACCAGGAAAATTGCGGAAAGATAACGCCGAGGCTTTTTTCGCCGCTCTTCAGCGGCATTAACCTCCCCTCATCTTTGAGAACTTCCACAGATTCACGGCAGATTTTTTCAGCCAGGATGGAACCTGCTTCTTCGGCACAGGGTTCTCCCCCCTCAAACCTTTTTTCTCTCTTTAATTTCAAGCTGTTGATCCGTGCGGCGCTTTCCTCCAGTTCTTTCAGGGGAAGTTGTTTGCTTTTATAGGCCTCGAGCAGTCTATAGTAAACCTCTTTCTGGGCCTCGAAGTCATGACAGACCAGAAGAAGATCATGTCCCGCCTGCGCCGCTAAAATCCCCGCTTCGCCGATGGGGCAGATCGCTTTAATCGCCCCCATTTCCAGATCGTCGCTGGCGATGATCCCCTTGAAGTTGAGCTCCCCTCTGAGGTAATCGTAAATAATTTTTCTGGAAAAGGTGGCGATCATTTGGGGATACGGATCAAGTTTGGGATAATAGGGATGAGAAGACATCACCAGATCAACGCCGGTTTGAATCGCGGTCACGAAAGGCTGCAAATGCACCTCCTCCATTTCTTTCCAGGAGGAGCCGATGACCGGCAGGCCAAGATGGGCATCTACGGGTGCATGACCCTTGCCGGGAAAATGCTTGGCGCAGGCTGAAAGTCCGCCCTGTTGCATGGCGGCAATCCGCGCCGCACCCATCTGCGCCACCAATCGCCAATCTTTGCCGTAAGCACGTATGCCGATATTCGGGCTGTAAGCCTCGGTCAAAACATCGAGCACCGGCCCCAGATTCACATCCATCCCCAGTCTTCTCAGTTCTTTGGCCTCGATCTCGCCCTGCTGCCGGGCATAGTCGATTTTTCCGGCGCCCCCCACCGCCAGATTGTCCGGGAACACGGTAATGCCGTCCCTGAACATGATGACCCGCCCGCCTTCATGGTCGGCCGTGACCAGCAGTTTTCGGCCGAGAGCCTCTTCCAGATCGGCAATCAGTTGTTTAAGCTGCGGCGGAGAGTCAAAATTGACCCGGTAGAGAATCAGCCCGCCCGCATTCAGCTCCTTAAAATGACTGACAATCTTAGGCGTGATCT
>JAGVPN010000385.1 GCA_020052215.1 Syntrophobacterales bacterium | reverse complement strand
GCGGGCAATGCCCGCCCTACATGGATAGTCCGCCGCGGATTAATCAGGCGGTGGGGGCGTTTTTCCTCCCAACCTCTTTCGCTGCCAAGGCGATGAAAATATAGGACCAGCCGCCAAAGATCATTTCGATGGCCACAAACAGGCCGATCACCCACAGTCCCGATACCGGCCAGCGGGCCAGGATCATGACCCCCAGGACAATGGCGGCAATGCCGCCGATCAGGAGCCAGAACCAGTTCCTGGCGCCGCGCAACTGGAAAGCCATGATCAGGCGCACAAACCCGATGCCCACCAAGGCCCCGGCCAGGAGCAGGGTGAACAGAGTTGAGGCCGCCGCCGGATCGGACATGATGCTGAGGCCGGCCAGCAGGTACAGGACGGCAATGAGGGCGTGCCACAGGATACTTTCCCAGCCTTTGCATTTGAAGGTCTGAAATATCTGGACCCCGCCGCCGATGACCAGAAAGACCCCGAAAATAAATACGGAGGCCAGAGTCAGCCAGATGGTCATGCCCAACCCGATGGTGCCCAGAACCACCAGCAGGATGCCCTGGGCCAAGAGCCAGCCCCAGTTGTGGACCAGGTCCCCCAGCACCGGAATTGGCGCCAGCGCCTGGGATAAGGCGTTGTCGTTGGTCATACTCCTACCTCCCAAAACTTTTTGGATTGAAGGCCATCGGTCTCCCTCAGTATTTCGGTCCAGGGCCGCAAAAGATTAAATCCAGGGCAAGGCCCCGGCTTTGGCATGAACCCCCAAATCCCCCTAAATCCCCCTTTGCTAAAGGGGGACTTTAAAACCCCCCTTTGGAAAAGGGGGGATAAAAAACCCAACTTTGATGGCCGCAAAAATTGGGGGACGTCACACTAGGCCGGCCCGGGAAAGTTGAAATTCTCCCGGGCAAACCCCGTAGCGCCCCCCGGCTCCAGGAAGAGGACCTGGCTGCTGTCGTCATAGGCCAAAAGTTCGGCGTAGCGTCCCCAGTCGATGGCGGTGTCCAACTGGCGCTCGGCTTCTTCTTCGTGAAACTCCAACTCCAGGGCCTTCTGCACCACGTCCCACTCCATCTGCTGTTTATCGCTGGCCCGGAGCAGCCCCAGGAGCCACTTAAACAAGGGCAGGCGGCGAATCCGGGTGGCGAAGATCTCTTTGCGAGCGCGGATACTGGCCTCGGCGAAGGTCTCCCCCAGGGGGTTAAGGGTGATGTCACCATAGGCAATGTTGGCAAAGCCCAGCAATTCCGCCGCCTCGATGAGGCGCAGGAGATCGTCGGAATTGACCTGGAGTTCCCGGGCCAGGGCGTAGATGTCGGCCCGGTTGTTGGGCATGCCGTCCAGGTGTTCCAGGAGACCCGTCAGGTCGTCGATGTTGATGTGGGGCAAGGCCCGGGTGCGTCCCGGCTCGCCGGGGGCGGTGCCCATCTCCACGTGTTCCGGCTGGGTGTGACCGGCCAAGACCATGTAGACCCGGTCCACCAGGTTCAGGAACTTGGGGTCCTTGCGTTGCCGGGGATGCGGCAAATCCACCTTCAGATTCATGATCAGCCGACCGGGGTCTTTGTCCATCACCAGGATGCGGTCGGCCAGAAACACGGCTTCTTCGATATTGTGGGTGGCCAGAAGAATGGCCCGGGTCGGGATAACCCCGCCGGTCCACAGTTCCATCAGTTCGCCCCGGAGGGACTCGGCGCTGAGCACGTCCAGGGCCGAAAAGGGCTCGTCCAGGCACAGGAGTTCCGGCTCCACCGCCATGGCCCGGGCAAACCCCACTTTCTGGAGCATGCCGCCGGAAAGTTCACGGGGATAGGCGTTCTCGAAGCCGTCCAAGCCCACGCGGTCCAGCAGATCCAGTGCCCGGGTGGTGCGCAGCTTGGGGGGCACCCCCCGGGCCTTGAGGGCCACTTCCACGTTTTCCTGGACCGTCAGCCAGGGGAACAGGGCAAAGGTCTGAAACACGATGGTGGCATGGGGGTTAACCCCGTGCAGCGGTTGGCCCCGGTACAGCACTTCCCCGGCGGTGGGGGCTTGCAGCCCGGTGATGATGCGCAGCAAGGTGCTCTTGCCGCAGCCGGTGGGGCCCATAAGGGTAGCGAACTCCCCCTCATTCAGGGACAGGGTGACATCCTGGATGGCGGTGAAGGTGTGCTCGCCCCCGCCGTAAATCTGGTTGATATGCCGGAGTTCCAGGAGGGAGCCGTTGGGATCAGCCATTGATCACTCCATGCGATAGCGGGCTTCAGCTACGCGGTACAAGCGCTGCCACACCAGACGGTTAATGGTGCCCACGGTGAGAAGCATGGTCAAGGTGGCGGCCAGGAGCATGGGGTAATCACTGGCCGCGGCAGATTGGGCGATGGCCGCGCCGATGCCCACGGTCTTGAAAGTTTGGCCGCCGAACTGGGTGTATTCAGCCACGATACTGGCATTCCAGGCCCCGCCGGCCGCGGTGATGGCCCCGGTGATGGCATAAGGGAAAAGCGCGGGTAGGATCAAGGTCCGCCAGCGTTCCCACCGCCCCAATTGTAGCAGGGTGGCGGTATAGTGTAAATCCTGGGGAATGGCGCTGGCCCCGGCGATGATGTTGAACAACAGGTACCACTGGGTGCCCAGGAGCATGAGGAGGATTGCCGCCAGATTGAGTCCTCCCGGCAGGCCCAGCAACATCAAGAGCAAAACCGGGAAGAGGGCGGTGGCGGGGATCGAGGCGGTGATCTGCACCACCGGCTGCAGCCAGGCGGCCAGGCGCTGGTTCGTGCCGATGGCCACCCCCACGGGCAGCGTCCAGGCCAGGGCGATGGCCAGGGCCGCGGCCACCCGCACCAGGGTGGTCAGGATGCCCAGGCCGATGATGCCCCACTGTTTTAAGGGTACGGCCCACAGCATCAAGCCGGCCTGGTAAAATTCGTAAGTCAAAACCAGCGCCGCGGTCAGACCCAGGGCATACCAGAGCCAGGTGAGGCGTTGGCCCCGGCGAGCCCCCGCGGTCTTGGGCAAGCGGGACGTCAACCATTCATCCAGGCGCCCCCAGGGGCGGTGCACCAAAGAATGGGTCAGCCACCGGATCAGCCTGGAACTCCGCAGGGCGTCATAGAACCAGGAGGTGGGCGGGGTTTCGCTCTCGGATAACTGGAATTTGAACCGGTCGGACCAGGCCAGGAGCGGGCGCCAGATCAACTGGTCCAGGATGACGATGGTGAGCACCAGGGCGCCGACACCCCAGGCGATGGCCTGGAGATCGCCCTGGTTGGCGGCCTCTTGCAGGTACATCCCCAAACCCGGCAGGCGAAAGTTGCGCTCGCCGGCGCTGAAGATTTCGGCCGCCATGAGGAAAAACCACCCACCGGCCCAACTGGCCATGCTGTTCCAGATCAGGCTGATGGCGGCGAAGGGCAGTTCCAGGGTCTTGAAACGCAGCCAGGGGTTGAAGCGGAACATGGTGCTGGCCTGCATCAGGTTCCGGGGAATGGTGGTCAGCGACTGGTACCAGGCGAAGGTCAGGTTCCAGGTCTGGCTGGTGAAGATCAGGAAGATCGAAGACAGCTCCAGGGCCAGCCGCAGGGGGAAAATGGCGATGAAGCTCAAGAGGACCACCGGCAAAAATGACAGGATGGGGATGGTTTGCAGCGCATCCAAAAGGGGGATGAGGATTTTTTCCGCCCCGCGATGGTTGGCGGCAAAGGTGCCGTAAATCAAGGAAAAAATCACCGACAAGAGATACGCCGCGGCCATGCGGCCGGTGGATAAGCCGGCATAGTAAACCAGATGCCCGGGGGAGAGGCTGATTTCCGGCCCCTTGATGGCTGGCGGGGCGCTCAGCCCCAAATGCACGCCCAGGTAAATGAGCGCCGCCAGACTCATGAAGACCACCGCATCGCCCCAGGTGGGGGGACGCAGGAGGGGTTGGGCTATCCGGAACAGGCGGGACGGATGGCTCATTGGTCTTCCTACCCTGACTCTAAAAGTAAAACCTTAAGCCGGTAGTACCTGTTCGGCCCCTTGGCGTCTCTCGACGTTTCTGGGCAGTTGCTCATGGGCCTTTCGCCCACCCATAAATTATCAAAAGTTTCTGATGGGCATACCCCGAACCCCGAACCTTGAACCTTGAACTTTTCGGAAGGCAGTGGCCTGTTTTTATGCAGGAGCCTCGCCTAACTGAGGTAACTTTACTGTATGCCAGGGGAAAAAATCTGTCAACCGGGGAATCCCTACCGCAGAAGCCGGCGGTTAAGCCGATTAAGGCTGCACCGACTTGCATAACGGGGGCCTACCGTCACAATACCCCGACCCGGCCCCCCCGGCGGAGCCAAGTCGCGGCCGGCAAGTTTGAAATTAGGACTTTTACCTTATATACTTAAAAGATGAAGGGGAAAACCCAGGAATGCCCATGTCAGTGAAATATGCTGTTTACCGGCTCATGGCGGCGGTGATCGTCGCCGGGGTTTTGGCTTTTCCCGGGTCGATTCTGGCGCAGCCGGCGCCACCGGAAAAGCTGGAGAAAGGGATTGCCTCCCCCGAAACCCTGCCCCGGGGATTTGAGCAAAGTATTGCCCAATTACAGGAGAATCTCAAGGGGTGGAAATCCCGGGTCCCGGTCGCCGCCGCGGATCTGGCCCAGACCCAGAAAGAACTGGACAACCTCCAGGTCGCCGTGGCCGTCTTGAAAGCCACCATGGCCCTGCAAAGGCTCCCGCTGCCCCAGGTGGAGGCGCTCCTGAACTTATATGCCGACAGAGAAAAGGCACTCCAAGGGAAACTCCAGGACCTGGGCCGGGAGATCGATGAACTTAAGAACAGCCGGCAAGAACACCTCGAATCGCAAAATGCCCTGAGGGTCCAGTTCAGCATCATCCACGCCAAAAACCCCGACGCTCTGACCCCTAAACTGCAACAAGCCTTTTTGACCTATTTGAACCTGGGGGTGGATCGGGACCGCCTGATCACCCGGGTGCTGGACCAACTGGAACAACGGCTCCGGCTTCTGGAGCAGGAGCAGGAGTTACTCGCCGGTCTCACGCCGCAGTTGAAGCAACTGGACGCCTCCTGGAAGACCCAACTCCTGAAGCGTCCGGCGGCCGCGGTGCCTTTCCGGGAGCAGGTGGTCCAGGCCGGGAAGAGCCTGGCCGTCATCCCCCAGCGGGGCTGGGACTGGCTCAAAGACCTGGGGGCCTCAGGACGCCTGAGCGCCTTTCTTTGGAGGCACCTGGCCCCCATCTTCGGCCTGCTCGGTTTCATCCTGCTGTTGGGGTGGGGCACCCGGCGGCTCAATGACCTGGTGACCCGGCGCTTCCTAACCTGGAGGGAGCGGGCTGCCGATATTCACCTGCTGCCCCTGTATGTCCTGGGGCGCGCCCTGGTAGCCAATCTGTTCGGGCTGGGCCTGATCTTATGGCTGGGCCTGTTTTTTTGGACCTTTAACTTGATAAGTTCTGACCCGGCCCAGTTAATTCTCGCGGCTCTGGTCACCCTCTGGGTCCTGCGGCTGTCTATCCAGTGGGTTCAGGGGTTTTTTGCCGGCCAGACCGCGGGGGGAGTGCTGGCCCTGGATCGGGAGGTCGCCAGGTTTTACCGGCGCTCCCTGAAACTTTTCCTGGTGTACCTCTGCCTGGGTTTTTTAAGTCTCAAGAGCGCCGGCCGGCTCGATTTTCCCGAATCCAGCCGGTTGTTCGTGGAACACTTTTTTCTGATAGGCATCCTGGTCTGGGGCTTCTGGCTCTTGCGCCGGGCCTACCTGACCCGGCTCTTGCCGCAGCTGTCGGCCCCCACCTGGCTGCACCAGCCGATGGTCAGCCTGTTCGTGCGGGGACTGCTGCTCTTCCTGCTGGTGATCGTCATCCTGGCTGACCTGCTGGGATTTCAGAACCTGTCCATCTACCTGGCCGCGGCGGCCGCCTGGACCCTGCTGGCCGTGGTGATCCTGTGGTTCCTGTGGTTGATAGGGGAAACCATCATCCTCCACCTCCTGCATCCGGAAGCCGGCCGGGCCACGTATTTTTTTCCGGAACGGGCCGAACTGATCCAGAGGATCTATGTCTTCAGCCGCTGGGCTTTAGGCATCGTCCTGGGGGTGGCCGTGGTCCTGTGGTCCCTCAACTCCTGGGGGATCACCCCGCACCAGGTGGCCTGGGCCTTTCAGTGGACGACCTGGGGGCCCACCCTGGGACCGGTGCAGCTGACCACCCTGAACGTCCTGGGCGTCATCCTGGCCATATATTCGGGGTTCTTCCTGTCCCGGCTGGTGCGCGGCTTGATGATGATCCGCATCTTCCCCCGCACCGCCCTGGACCCCGGGGTGCAGTACACCATCTCCACCAGCATCCATTACATCATTTTAATCCTGGCAGGGTTGATCGCCCTGAACATCCTGGGATTTCCGTTGACCAACCTGGCCCTGGTGGCCGGGGCCCTGGGATTGGGGATCGGCTTCGGCCTCCAGCACATCGTCAATAATTTCCTCAGCGGCCTCATCCTCCTGTTCGAAAGACCCATCAAGGTGGGGGACCTGCTGGTGATCGACGGCCAGTGGGGGACGGTGAAGGAGATCCGGGTGAGGAGCACCATCTTCGAGACCTTCGACAAATACGTCCTGATTATCCCCAACTCGGAACTGGTCTCCAACAAGGTCCTCAACTGGACCCATTATGGGGCGGGCATCAACCGCCTCACCTTGAAGGTGGGGGTCGCCTACGGTTCGGATGTGCCACAGGTGACGGAGTTGATCACCGAGGTTTGCCGGGCCAACCCCCGGGTGGTGGCGGAACCGCCGCCCCAGGTCTATTTCACGGTCTACGGCGACAACTCCCTGGACTTCACCATCATGGTGCACGTGAGTCTGCCCAGCGACCGCCTGCCCGCCACCCATGAACTGAACAGCGCCATCTTTGAAACCTTTAACGAACACGGCATTGAAATCCCCTTCCCCCAGCGGGACCTCCACATCAAGGAGTGGCCGGAGGCGCTGGCGAAGAAGGAAGAAAATTAGGTTTTCCTGGAGCGCTCAGGGCAAAAGAAGCTGGATCACCCCCGCCAAGCGGCCGGCTGAGGGTTAAAGGCCACGGGGCGGATGCGGGACCAACCTATTCGGCCGGAACGTTTTTGGATTTGGCCTTATCGGGCCTGACCTCGATGATCTTAGGCCGGGGGCGGCGGGGGGGGTCAGAAGATTTTTCCGCCTGCAAGTCTTCTGGCTTGGGGTCCTTTGGGCGTGATTTGGCGCCTTTCTTTGGGGTAGGGGAGACCGTCTTGGCATCGCCCTGGGCCCCGGTTTTCATCAGGCTGGGGCCGCCATAGGCCCCCATGACGTTGTTGACAAAGGCCTGGGTCTCCTGGTAAGGCGGAATGGCGCCGCACTTGGCCACGCTTTCCGGGCCGGCGTTATAAGCGGCCACGGCCAGGGGCACATTGTGCTTAAACCGGTCCAGGCAGTGCCGCAGATAGCCCACCCCTCCCATGATATTCTGCTCCGGGTCAAAGGGGTTCTTCACCCCCATGAGCGCGGCGGTGCCCGGCATGAGCTGCATCAACCCCTGGGCCCCCTTGGGGGACACGGCCGAGGGATTGAAGCCCGATTCGTGCCGCATCACGGCCCGCACCAGGGTCGGATCAACCCCGTAGATTTGGGCATACTTGCGGATCAAGGCCTCTAATTGGGGATCCTTCAGGCTGATGGTTCCCCTAAAGGGAGTCTGGACGTTGTGCCCATAAACCTGGGGCCAGACCCGGGTCTTCTTATTAAAAATATAGACCTGCACTTCCTGTCCCAGGAGTTCGTAAAGGGTATCCTCCGAGGCCGGGGTTTTCTTGGCTGGCTTTGATCCCGGGGTTTCGATGACCAGACTGCCGTCCCGGGATAGGATCTTGGGGGCGGCCAGGGCCGAACCCGCCAAAGCCGTCTGCGTCAAGATCACGGCCAGGATAAAGAAAAATCTCCTCATAACATTGTTTTTATTAAATATTTTAGCGATTTTGTCAAGAACAAATTGGGCCAACACTTAATTTTTCTCCTTTAATACCAAGTTGCCGTCATAGAGGTAATTCTGGCTTTATGGTCGCAACCACCGTAGGGGCGGTTCGCGAACCGCCCCTACAATTCGGATTATTACT
>JAGVPN010000469.1 GCA_020052215.1 Syntrophobacterales bacterium | reverse complement strand
CCGCCAGGGAAAGCCCCGTCCGCTCCCTAATCAGATCGCAGGCGTCGGCCAGGAGCCGGACCAGGGAGTTGTGGAAGCGGGCGGCGATGACGGCGGCGGCCGCGCCGGCCTGGCGGTCGAGCACCACGGCCCGGAAGATGGCCAGGGTATCCAGGACCAGGGCGTCCGGCGCCTCTTTGACGGCCGCGGGGTAGAAGCCGTCTGCGGTTTCGTCCGCAACCATTTCCAGTTCCATGGCCGGTTGCCCTTCGTAGGTCCGGAGGCGGCAGACGTTTAGGGCCGCGGCCACCGCGTCGAAGAGGCGCCCGGCGCTGGTGGTGAGGGGTGAATTCAGCCCCTGAGCCAGCTGGCGGCAGAGGATGCGTTCTTCCAGGGGGGAATAAGTCAAACCCAGTTGCCGGGCCTGGCTGAGGAAGTCTGCCCCGTAAAGAGCGTGAAGATAGGCGGCAGCCATGCGGCCCGGGTCCTTGATGGCGGCTTCCCCTCCCGGGAGGCGCACAGGGGACAGGTGGCCGGCCCGGGTGAAGCCGGACAGATCCGCCACCAGGAGTTCCCCGCCCCAGACGGCGCCGTCGGGGCCATAGCCCGTGCCGTCCAGGGCGATGCCGATGACTCGGTCGGCGCGGCGGTTTTCCGCCAGGCAGGCGGCGATATGGGCGTGATGGTGCTGCACCCCCATGAGGCGCACCCCGGCCAGACCCCTGGCATAGCGGGTGCTGAGATACAGGGGGTTCAGGTCATGGGCGACAATGGCCGGGTCCTGGCGGCACAGGGCCTTAAAATGGGTAATGGCGTGCCGGTAATAATCAAAGGTCTCCACGGAATCCAGGTCGCCGATATGTTGGCTGAGCAGGGCGACGCCGTGGGCGGCCAGGCAGAAGGTGTTCTTCTGTTCGGCCCCCACGCCCAGAATGGGCTCGGATTTTAGGGGCAGATAAATGGGCCCCGGCACAAAACCCCGGGCCCGCCGGACGGGAATCACGGCCGCGCCATCGACGGGGCGGACCACGGAGTCGTCGCAGGGGACCTGGATGTCCCGGTCATGCAGGAGGAAGGCGTCCGCCAGGCCGGCTAATTTGCGCCGGGCCTCCTCGTTGGCGTGCACCAGGGGCTCTTCGCTGAGGTTGCCGCTGGTCATTACCAGGGCGGCGGGGGCGTGCTCCAGGAGCAAAAAGTGCAAGGGAGTGTAGGGCAGCAGGAGCCCCAGGAACTTATGGCCCGGGGCCACGTGGGGCGAGACGCCGGCGTTTGGCCGCCGCCGGGCGACGACGATGGGTCGTTCCCGGGAGAGGAGCCGGGACCGTTCCAGGTCGCCCAGGTGGCACAGGCGCTCGGCCTCGGCCAGATCCCGGACCATGAGGGCAAAGGGTTTGCCCACCCGGCCTTTGCGTTCCCGGAGGGTTTGGACGGCTTGGTCATTCCGGGCGTCGGCGGCCAGGTGAAAGCCGCCCAGCCCTTTGATGGCCACGATCTTACCATTTTTTAGCAAGCTGGCGGCCCCGGGGATGGCTTCCCGGTCAAGGCGCCGGTCCCCTTCTTCCAGCCAGACCCGGGGGCCGCAGACGGGGCAGGCGGTGGGTTCGGCATGAAAGCGCCGGTCCTCGGGATTCTCATATTCCGCCCGGCACCGGGAGCAGAGGTCGAAGACAGCCATGGTGGTGTGGAGGCGGTCGTAGGGCACCTCCCGGATGATGGTGAACCGGGGGCCGCAGTTGGTGCAGTTGGTGAAGGGATACCGGTAGCGCCGGTTGCCGGGGTCGGCGAGGTCGGCCAGGCAGTCGCCGCAGGTGGACACATCCGCGGGAATCAGGGCCTCGGTGGCGGCCAGCTGCCGGCTTTCCCGAATGGCAAACCCGACGCCGCCTTCGGGGGGGGTGGCGCTTGTCGCCACCGCGTCGATGCGGGCCAGGGCCGGGGCCTCCTGCTGGAGCTGGCTTATAAAGGTGGCCAGGGAGGCGGGGGGTCCTTCGATCTCGATTTCCACGCACTGGGAAGTGTTGCAGACCCAGCCGGCCAGGCGGTTAAGCCGGGCCAGCCGATAGACAAAGGGCCGGAAGCCGACGCCTTGCACCACGCCGGTCACCTTCAGCCTTTTTCGGGCCAGAGTCTCTGGAATCGCCATGCGCCGCGGTACCTTCCGGCCGGGAACCCCCCGATGGTGCGACTGATACCAAGTTGCCGTCATAGAGCTAATTCTGGCTTTATGGTCGCAACCACCGTAGGGGCGGTTCGCGAACCGCCCCTACACTTCGGATGATTACTTGTTTGACGGCAACTTGGTATGATTGCTGATAGACCAAAAAAGTATAACAGATTTTCAGAGAGTAAGAACCATCCCGGGGAGAGGATTACCCAGCCTCTTGGAGCCGGCTGCAGGTTCAGCCTCCCTGAACCATTGCCCGGGCTGACGCGGAAAACTGCACGACAAATCAAAAATGTGGTATAGAGAAAATAACTGATGCAGGTGGGGTGAATGGTCTCGGAGGGTCAGGCGCAAGTCGGCCACTGGTGCGCAGTGCGCACCCTACGGAAATACTCTTTGGCACAGGCTGTAAAGCCTGCGCCACCGATTTAAAGAACTTTCGGAGCAGTTCCTCATGGGCCTTTGGCCCACCCATAAATTATGAAAAGTTTCTGATGGGCATACCCCGAACTTTGAACCTTGAACTTTGAACTTTTCAGGACAGGGGCAGGAGAGCGACGCCTTGCCCGGCGCGGCAGAGGGAATACCCTTGGAAGATCTCAACGAAGTGGAAATTTTGTTGGTGGAAGACAACCCCTACGACGCCGAGTTGACCATCAGGGCCTTGAAAAATAAGGGGCTGGCCAACAAGCTGCTTACCTTTGCCGACGGGGTGGAAGCGCTGGATTTTCTCTTCGGCGCCGGGGAGTATGTCGGACGGAACCTGGCGGTGCGCCCCAAGGTTATTTTGCTGGATTTGAAGCTGCCCAGGATCAACGGGCTGGAAGTATTGGAGAAAATCAGAGCTGATGAGCGGACTAAGACGATTCCGGTAGTAATTCTGACCTCATCTCAGGAGGAGTCGGATATCGTCAGGGGCTATAACCTGGGGGTGAACAGCTACATGGTCAAGCCGGTGGACTTTGACAAGTTTTTCCAGGCGGTGGAAGAATTGGGGCTCTACTGGCTATTGCTGAACAAGGTGCCGAATTGACCGGCAAAAGTGGGTTTCCCAGGAGGCGGCGCCCCGGTAGATAGCTGTAGGAGTGAGTCATGGAGCAGGCCCTGCGTATTTTGATTCTGGAGGATTTGCCCAGCGATGCGGAGCTGATGACTTATGAGCTGCGGTCAGCGGAGATCGCCCACTCTTACCGGCGGGTCAGCGACCGGGAGCAATTTCTCGCCGCGCTTCAAGATGATAATCCGGAACTGATCCTGTCGGATTTCCACCTGCCGAGTTTCGATGGCCTGGAGGCCCTGACGCTGGCCCAGGCCACCTGCCCGGATACGCCCTTCATCTTTGTCTCCGGGGCCATGGGTGAAGAGGTGGCCATTGACGCGATGAAGCGGGGGGCCACGGATTATGTGCTCAAAGACCGCCTGTCCCGCCTGGGCCCTGCGGTCAAGCGGGCCCTGCGGGAGACCGAGGAGCGCCGGGAGCGCCGCCAGGCCGTGGCGGCCATGAAAGAGAGTGAGGAGAAATACCGCCTCCTGGTCAAGAACATCCCGGCCGTGGTCTATAAAGGCTATTCGGATTGCGGGGTGGATTTTATCGATGAGAAAGTAGAAGAGCTCACCGGCTACCCGAAGAGAGAATTCGATACCCGGCAGCTGAACTGGTTGGACGTCTTGCTGCCTGAAGACTATCAGCCGTTTAAAGAAGCGTTTTTGGGAGGACTGAAAGATTCAGGGTCATACATCCGGGAATACCGGATCAAGCGCAAAGATGGGAAGATCATCTGGATTCAGGATCGGGGCCAGATCATCTGTGGCCCGGATAGCCGGGTAGAATACATCAGCGGGGTGTTTTTCGACATCACCGAGCGTCGCCAGGCGGAAGAAGCCCTGCGGGAGAGCGAAGCGCGGTTCGCCTCCTTTATGCGGCACCTCCCCGGCACCGCGGTCATGCGGGACTTTGAGGGACGTTATCTCTATGCCAACGAAACCTGGGAAAGGTTCCAGCCCCGAACGCCCCAGGACTGGCAGGGCAAGACCATCGCTGAGGTGTGGCCGCCCGAGATCGCGGCTAACATTAGCCACAGCGACCAGCAGGTTATCACCCGAGGGGAATCGGTGCAGACCATCGAAGAGATTCCCCGGGAAGACGGCATCCACAACTGGCTGGTCAATAAATTTCCCATCCCGGACAAAGACGGCCGGCCCATCCTGATCGGCGCGGTGGGCATTGACATCACCTTGCGGCGGCGGGCGGAGGAAGCTCTCCGGGAATCGGAGCGGCGGCTGCGCTATCTCACATCCCAACTCCTGAGCGCCCAGGAACGGGAACGGAAACGGATTTCCATGGAACTGCACGACGAGCTGGGGCAGAGCCTGGCGTTGTTGAAACTCCAAATCAGGGCCATTGAACGGGGCCTGGGGGACGATCAGCAGGATTTAAGAGGGAGGTGTGTGGAATTGCTCCGCTACCTGGACGGGGTGATTGACGATGTCCGCCGCCTCTCCCGGGACCTGAGCCCGGCGATCTTAGAAGACCTTGGGCTGCAGTCGGCGTTGAGATACTTGATCGATGGGGTCAGCAGACATTATACGGTCAGCCATTCCTTTGAGGTGGAAGATTTGGATAACCTGTTCCCGGCTGACGCCCAAATTATTATTTACCGGATTTTTCAGGAATGTTTGACCAACATCTCCAAGCACGCCGGCGCCACCGAGGTCTCGATTGCCGTCAAAGAACATGATGGCTGGGTCTCCCTGGTGTTGGAGGACAACGGGGCCGGTTTCGATCCGGTCCAGGTCTCGGCCCGCCGGGCCACCAGCCGGGGGCTGGGTTTGGCCGCCCTGGATGAACGGGCCCGGATGCTGGGCGGCACTCTGGAGATCCGGAGCCAGCCGGGGTCCGGCGCCAGGGTGACCTGCGCTATTCCCATTGATCGGGCGGCAAGGGCCACGGGCCATTGACTCCGGAACCATGACCCCCGGGCCTCAAACCCGGTCAGCCAAGAACCGGACCGGCGCGGCGTTTGGTCCCGGGCTCGTTTGGCGAAACTGGCTGTCCCCTTTCCAGCCGCAGGTTGATGATGGAGGAGCGCGATGGAGAGCCCTTTCAAGATTTTGTTGGCTGATGACCATGTGATGTTTCGCCGAGGCGTCAGGAGTCTTATTCAAGGGATGGACAACGTGGAAGTGGTGGGAGAAGCCGGTGATGGCCTTGAACTCCTGGGACTCTTGAGGGATATTCACCCCCACCTGGTGATTATGGATATTTCCATGCCTAACCTCCGGGGCCTGGAAGCCACCCGGGAGATCAAAATCATCGACCCCGGGGTCAAGGTCATGATCCTGACCATGCACAAGGAGCGGGAATACCTTTACCACGCCTTGACGGCCGGCGCCGAGGGCTATCTGCTCAAGGAAGATGCGGACGGGGAGTTGATTTCGGCCATCGAGACGTTGCGCCAAGGCGGCACCTTCATCTCACCCCTGCTGTCCGCCCAGATGGCTGATATTTTCGTGGAGAAATTCCGGGCCGGGAGCGAGCCCCTGACCGCGCCGGAGGAGCCCCTCACCGTCCGGGAACGGGAAATCGTCAAGCTCATCGCCGAAGGAAAATCCAGTAAGGAGATCGGCGAACTTCTTTTTATCAGCATCCGGACGGTGCAACACCACCGCGCCAACCTCATGAGAAAATTGAACCTCAAGAAAACCGCCGACCTGGTTATGTATGCCATCCAGAAGGGGTACGTCATGGCCTCGGTCTTTTGACCGTTCTCCCGGGTTCCCCGGCCCGGCGTTTTTGCCTCAGCACCCTGCCGTTATTGCCCTCCCGGTGGCGTTCCGCCTCCCTTCCGCCGAAATTAATGTGACGTGCACTTGTTGCCGATAGTCTAAGCACGACGGCCACGGGATCTGACCCAGCCAGTGGGGATAACGGCTAGGTACTTTTGCCTATGGAGAAATGGGTATTTGCGCGGATTGACCTTATTCCGGCAGTGGGTGTTAAATAGATCAAAATTTAATTTCTTGCGTTCGACTCGAACCACAGGACTTCACACCAAACCGGGGGACGACGAGGAGCAGGCACATGGCTAAGTACGACATCCTCTTGATCGGTGACGGCACTAACCTCCTTAAGACAATCGCCTGGGTTTTGGACTATAAAGGTTTTGCGGTCAAGGTGACGGCCAGCCCGGAGGCCGCCCTGGAAGCCATGGTGCGGAAGAACTATGACCTGGTCGTTGCCAGGCTCACCACGGATGATCGGGAGAGCTTGGACATCTTGAAGCGGGCCAGGGGGCTCAATCCTGAAGTTAAGATCATGGTAGTCAGCGGGAATAACCAGGCCATCTTCCCCCTGGAAGCTTATGAGCTTGAAATCGATGATTACCTCTTGCTGCCGGCGAGCCCTGCGGAATTGTGGCGGCGGGTGAGCTACTGCCTGGAGGACCGGGAAGTGGTGGACCTCCAGCCGGTGCGGGGTTCGGCGGCAAGTCCCGGGCCGACCGATTTGGCGGGACCGGAGCTGATGCTCATGCTCCATGACCTCAGGGGCGCCATGGTTTCCGCCGCCGCGTCGTTGAAGCTCATGGACCGGGGCATATTTGGTGAAATGAGCCAGCCGGCCAAGGCTAAACTCCATGAAGTCACCGGTCGGATCGAGGAAACGGTTCACCTGGCGGAGGATTTTATGGGCAAATCTCTGGCGGATCGCCGTGCTAAAGCCAGAGATGAAGACTGCCTGGATTTGACCGAAGATATTGTGGAGCCGGTCCTGGCCGAACTGGCCGCGGAAATTAAGGACCATCAAATAACCCTGGTGAACCGGTTGCACAATCAGCGGGGCGGCAAGCTGGCGGTCAGAGGCAGCAAATCGTGGCTCAAATCGGTGTTTCGGAATCTCATCAACAACGGCGTCAAATACGGCGGCCGCAACTGCACCATCGTGGTGGATTGCGAGATGCAAGGGTCCGCCTGCCGTTTGACGGTGTATAACACCGGGCAAACTGTCCCTGAAGCCAGCCGCTCCATGCTCTTTTCGCCTATCCGGAGTATGCGGCCGTCCAGGAAGCGCCGTCAGGGTCTGGGCCTCGGTCTCTCCCTGAGCCGGGACATCATCCAAAACTACGGCGGCGACATCTGGTATGAGGCCCAAAGACACGGTTCCACTTTTGTGGTGTCCTTACCACCGCGTTGAGCCCGGTCGGGGGGATACGATTACCGGCTGATGGCGCTCTCGGGCCTTCAGGGAAGTCATTCATGGGCCTTTGACCCACCCCGCTAATTATGAAAAGAGGTGTAGGGCGGGCACTGCCCGCCGTTCCCGGCCATCAATTGGTGCTTAGGACGCACCCTACGGAAGTCTTTTCAGGATAGTTCCTCATGGACCATATGACCCACCCGTAAAACCTGAAAGATCATATTAGCTGGTGGCACAGGCTTCCAGCCTGTGCGCCGCACCGGCAAGATGCCGGTGCCACCACGAACTTTTTAAGAGCAGGAGCGGGAGGCTGACTATAGGCCCCCGCCCCTCGTTTTTAGGGAGGGCGCCGGCATGGCGCGGGGGCTATGGCCAGAAAGATTTTCAGAAATGACGCCTTGGCCGTGATTTTACCTTGACATCGGCAGGCTATATAACTAAAAAGACGATTAAGCATGTCAGAATTAAACCAGGGCGGGGCCCTGGACTCGAATCGGGACGGGAGGCACGCACCGTTCCTTTTTTCTGGCGGCTGGTTCACGGCTGTGCCGCCACCGGCAGGGTGGCAATTTTCAGGAGGATTGATTCAGCATGAAAGTGAAGGGTACGGTAAAATGGTTTAATGATGCGAAGGGTTATGGCTTCATTTCCCAAGAGGACGGCACCGATGTCTTTGTGCATCATTCCGCCATCCAGGGAGAAGGGTTCAAGTCTCTCCAGGAAAACGAGGCGGTTGAGTTTGAGGTGACCCAGGGCGCTAAAGGACTCCAGGCCCAGAACGTCGTTAAGCTTGGGCGTTAGGGGGTAATTGGTTGCGGCTCCAGGGGTCCAAGGCCCCTGGAGTTTGGCTGTTTCACCAGCCTGTGGCGGGCTAGGCTGCCGCGGTCCCGCCTGGGTGTTCCCTCCCGGCGGCGCCGTTCCCCCGGCGTTGCCTTCTCCTGGCCAGGCTCACAGGACCGCCGGGTTAGGCATATTCTTCCCGTGAACTCCCAACCTCCCTGTTTTTACCCGCTCTCCCAGGCCTGGTCGCCATAAAGGGGGTTGACCGGGGTGGCTTTTATTGTTATTTTGTATCATAAGAATGCTCTGCCCCAGGGGGCGCCAGTATGTCCAAACTTACCAATTATTTCACCAAAGCTGATCGCAAGAAGCTATTTTTCGATTATCTCAAGCTCGTGGGGATCCTCGAAATCGTCATTTTTATCGTGGTGGTCCTGTGGGCTTCCGACGATAAATACCATCGGGTGCAGTCCGCCTTCCCCTGGCGGGAATATGTCTTTGTGGCCTTTGCCTTCCCCATTGTCTTCACCTTTCTCATGGGGGTGATCATCACCGGATTCAACTATTTCCTGGGAGGCGAAACGGAAGTTGCGGCGGATGGAGGGGATATCCCCGCCAATCAGATGGAAGCGGTGATCGGTCAGATCAAGCGCCTGCCCTACCTGAGCCTTTTGTTTCTGTTGCTAGTGACCATTTTCGCCCTCTATAACATGAACCATATCATGGCCTGGCTGGGTTCCCTGGGCTATAACACCTTCCGGTTTCTGAGTTATGTGCTGGCCGGCCTGGGCGTCATCGTGGTCATCTACCTGATGTTTTTTCTCTTTTTTAAGTACCGGCTCAACCATAAGCACATGAAATACCAGTATTATTCTGATATTTCCGCCAAACACGGCTTGATTATCCTGGATGACCAGACCGTGCTTCACAAGAACGGCAATCTCCTGGTGAAGGGGCGGCGTTGGCGGGGTCCCAAGCAGGTGGGGACGGCCTCCGGCCAGAAGGAGTTGTATGCGCCGGAGCCTGCCAACCCGGACCACCTGCCGCTACCCAAACCCTGATGGCCCCGACATCTGCGGGCCGGGGCGCCAGCAGCGCCGCCTGCGCCTGCCGGATCCTCATAATGGCTGCACTGCCCCTGGAAGTGCGGCCTTTTTTGCGCCTGGTAAAGGCCAAGGCTCGCCGGGATTTGGGTTTGCCGGCCTGGGAATGGGAGGCGGGAGCTGCGGTGGCAGCCTTATCCGGGATGGGCGAGGCCGCGGCCCGCCGGGCCGGGGAGGTCCTCATG
>JAGVPN010000472.1 GCA_020052215.1 Syntrophobacterales bacterium | reverse complement strand
TTTAGCTGGTTGCTCCATTCGCTGGAGGTCTACCTGATTTTCTGGCTCCTGGGCCACCCCATCAGCTTGGGCATGGCTGTCTGCCTGGACTCCCTGGCCATGCTGTTCACGGCCCTGGGTTTTTTTATCCCCGCAGCCATGGGGGTGCAGGAGGGCGGCAACATTCTGTTGGCCCTGGGCTTTAATCTGGGATTCAATCTGGGCGCGGCCTTCAGCATCCTCAGGCGCATCCGGGAAGCTTTCTGGCTCTGCCTGGGCCTGGTGGTGGTGTGGCGGGAGAAGTGAAGTCGCCAAACCCTCTCTTGCCGGCATCCAGTTTCGATTATTGCTGCTCCGGGGCCTTTCCCTGGGTGATTTTTGGAGGCCGGAGCGCGGGACGGTTCTTGAAAGGTTGGTACAAGGGGTCGCCGATGAGGAGTTGCATCCAGGAAACCTGGGGCAGGGTGCGGAAGTAAACCTCCAACAGCGTCAATTTTCCGGTCATCAGCAGGGGAAAAAACTGATCCGGGAGGGGAAAAGAGTGCAGGTAAGGTTCGGTCACCGGACCCAGGGTGGCGGCCACCCCTTCCTCCAGCAGACGTTTGCACCACACCTTGGCGCCCGGCTTTTTCAAGGTGCTGGCTTCATAGCTGGCCACGTGATAACCCACCGCGCCTTGGTTCCACTTAAACGCGGGCACATAGTTGGCCAGGGAGTACCAGCCGCAATAGAGGGCGACATCGGGACAGGACCCCGGGGGAAAGACGCCCGGTTGCTTATCCAGGACCACCTTAATATCAGAGTATTTTTTTAGCAGGTCAGAGAGGTGGAGCAGATGCTGGTCGAACCAGACGTAGCTGCCGGCTGTGGCCTGGCCCGTTAGCCCCCGGGCATCGAGATAAAAAACCCCCTTCAAGCCCGCCTTTTCCACCTCCAGGGCGTCGTCCACCAGGCGTCGGGCCGTGGCCGGCGTGGGGCCATCCAGACGGCCCACCATCAAGGTCTCGGCACGGATATTACTGATAAACGGTATCCGGTCATACTCGAGGTTAAAGGGATTGCGGAGCGAACCGGACTTCTGATAAGCCTTGGCCATGATCAGGGTCAATTCGTTGTCCACCGCCGCCGCGGTCTGGGGCTGGTTAGACAGTTGTTGGGCCTCATACCAGAATTTCAGCTCTCCCAGCAGGCCATGGGTAGAGCGGATGGCCGCCGCGGTCTCCTTAGCGGTGTTCGGCAAGATGCCGCGAAAGAAGCCCTCCTGCAATTCCTCTTGCTTAGCCTGAGTCTGACTTGATCCCCATAATTCTCCCGGTCGCCGCGACCGGTGCGGGCTTCGTCCCCGGGCCAGACCGGCCATCAAGGCTCGGGCCTCCGGAGAGGTCCCTCCCAGTTTGATCAACAGGGAGATAATCTCGTCCCGGGCCGCCGCGGTCGCCGGGGTGGCCCGGTGCTTGTCCAGGTATTCCTTCCCCCGAACCATGGACTGCTGAGCTAGTTGGAGAAATTCCGGCGTGGGGTAGGTCAGCCGGGGCAGTGAGGTCATCGCACCCGTAAGCCGGCCCAGTTGATGGACCAACTGCACCGCCTGGGCCTGATACTCCCTGACCTTGGCGGTTGCCAGGGACTTTAGCTCCAGGTCGGGGGCGGTCAGGGGAGTTGCCCCCACCCGCAAGGGGATGCCGTAAACCAGCAGGATGGCCGGGGTCCTGCCCCGGGCTTTGAGCTTCTCCACTGCTGCCCTTACCGGGGGCGCCAGTTTCTGGTCAAAGTCCTGCCGGGACATGTCCTCCGAGGTGGGAACCGCAACTCCCACCAGGTTATCCACCGGCGCCTGGCGTTTCCCGGCGTAATAGACGGCCACCTCCCGGCTCTCGGGCAGGTTGCGGTTGAAGACGATGACCAGGTCACCGGCCGATAAGGCCAGGGAGACCGAAGGGACTGTTAGGCCCGCTAACAGAACGAGGATGAAGATCAGGCCAGACTGCCCATGCTGCTTGCCCCTGAGGGTCATGAAGGGTCCCCTTTGCCACCAGCCATTTAATACCAATAAGCAATCAAACAGGTGGCACAGGCGTCTCGCCTGTGCAGGCAGTTGAGAGCTTTACCATGAAAGTCCAGGCGTAGGGGCGGGGTTTAAACCCGCCCCTACAGGGGCTTTCATGCTTGGGGGTGGACAATTCTGCGGCCATGGACGTTTAGCCTGGCTCAGGATGACCCAAAAGCTGGTTTTCCACCGCCTGATAGAGGTCGAAGGCCGATAGCCCAGCCCTTCCGGTCTTCAGGCGCCCTCCCGCAGCCTCCGGGTCTCTCCCACCCGGACCGTGGTGCGGGTGGAGTCGAAGTATTCCAGGAGGGGGATGGTAAATTTCCGGCTAGTTTGGGTCAGATCCTTAAACTGATTAACGGTAATTTCCCGGTTTTGCTTGAGGAAATCAATGAGCGCGGCCTTGAGGGCCTCGATGGCGGCTTGGTGGAAATAGAGGTCTTCTTTCACCTTGATCAGCCGGCCCTGATTGACCAGGACCTGGAGGAGCTGTTTGACCTTATCCGGGGCGATCTTGGAGGCCTCGGTGGCCTCCTTGAAGGTGGGCGGCGAGAAGTGGCCCCGGCGGTACAACTCCTCCAGGCGGCGCGACACGTCCTCCTGGTCCTGGGCCAGGGTCACTTTATGGGCGCTGAGGCGCACCAGGTCCTTCTCCGAGACCAGCTGTTTCTTTTGGGCCATACCCCCCAAAAGATAATTAAACAGGCGCACCTCCATGGCCGGGGGCAACTGCCGCCGCAGTTCTTCCTTGGACAGGCCGGGCTTGAGCGGGAATTTGCGGTGGTAATCGGCCAGAATTTGCAGACTCTGCCGTTCCAGTTCCTGGGCGGTGGCGGTGAGGAGATAGCGCTGATTTTCCTGGTCATAATAAAGCACCTGGCCCTGGCGGGTCAGGGCGTTCAACCGGTTGGCTAGCTCCCCCGGGTCCCAGGGCAACAGGGCCGTCAGTTCCGCCCGGGAGCGCCCCGCGGCCCCGGCCTCCGACAGGTACAGGCGTAGGATGTCCTCCGGGCTCCCCTGTTCCAGAATCTTAAACCGGGCCAGCACCTCGGGGTGACGCCGTTTGTGCCGGGTGGGGTTGACGTGGAGGACCAGGCCGCCGCCCCAGGTGAAGGCCGGGGAGAAGCTGCGGATCACCAGGCGGTCTCCGGGCTTCAGGGCCAACGGTTCCCGGAGGAAAAACTGCACGTAGCCCGAGGACCCGGGGGGCATCTCGTCGGCGTCCAGGATCAGGGGCATGGCGACCCGCTCGCTGGTGCCGGTGTGGAGGCGCACCGCCTGACGGTGTTTCAGGGGCCGCGGGGCGCTGGGCAAAATCTCCAGAAAGGCGTCCAGGCGGCGGCTTTTGATCAACGCCCCCGGCGGCGCCACCACCATGCCGCGCTCCAATTCCTCCTTTTCCAGTCCCTGGAGGTTGACCGCGGTGCGGTTGCCGGCCAGGGCGGCCTCCACCGCCTGCCCGTGGACCTGGAGACCCCGCACCTTGGCCTTAAAACCCGGCGGATAGATGGCCACCGCCTCGGCCACCTTCACCCGGCCGGAAATGGCGGTGCCGGTGACCACGGTGCCGAACCCCTTGATGGTAAAGACCCGGTCGATGGGCAGGCGAAAAATCCCGGTGACCGGCTTGGGGGGGACGTTCGCCGCCAGGGTCCCCAGGGTGGCCAGCAGGTGCTCTTTGCCGAACCCGGTGACCGCGGAAAAGGGCACGATGGGGGCGCCGTCCAGAAAGGTGCCCTTGAGGGCCTCCCGGACTTCCTCCTCCACCAGCTCCAGCCACTCCTCCTCCACCAGGTCCACCTTGGTCAAGACCACCAGACCCTGCTTGACCCGGAGCAGTTGGCAGATCTCCAGGTGCTCCCGGGTCTGGGGCATGACCCCTTCGTCGGCGGCGATGACCAGGGCCACCAGGTCCATGCCCGAGGCCCCGGCCACCATGTGGCGCACGAAACGCTCATGCCCCGGCACGTCCACGATGCCCAGATGCTGGCCCGAGGGCAGCGTCAGGTCGGCGAACCCCAGCTCGATGGTAATCCCCCGGAGTTTCTCCTCCTTGAGGCGATCCGGGTCAACCCCGGTCAGGGCCTTTATCAGCGCGCTCTTGCCGTGGTCAATATGCCCGGCAGTGCCTAAGATGATGGGTGCGGTAGTCATTTGTAGTAGCCAGTAGCCAGTGGTCAGTAGTCAGTTGTAGGGTGCGTCCTACGCACCATTAATTTATGGCCCCGGCGGGCACGGAGGCCCGCCCCACCGATGTTTTTATTCTCGTTCCCAAGTTGCACTTGGGAACGCAATTATGGCCCAAGCTTGGCTTGGGCAAATTAATTAGTAATGGCGCTTCCCGACTAAAATATGGATTTCATCAGCAAAGCGAAGCTTTGCAATCAATTGGGTTCCCAAGCGCAGCTTGGGAACCAGAATAATAATAAGCATATTAAATACTATGCTTTGGGGTTATCAAATGCTTGATTGCATTTGATAGTGACAGATTTAGATCACGAATTAATAGAGGATTATAAAATAATATGTTAATTCCAGCTACATCGAACGGTAACTTTTGATCTGTGCGACATATTATAATTGTGGATTTTTGGCAACCGTGAGCAAAACCTAACTCGAACATTACATTTGGATTTAATGTGCTCACATCTGCAATAATAAAGGTACTATCGCTAATTCGCTTCTTGATTTCCTCCATAATTGACCCAAAGAAAATTTCTTTATCGGTTCTCACAGGCAACAGGCCATTTTGTTCGATTGGTAACCGTAAACCGAAGTCATAGACGTTTTCAAATTCAGGAGCAAAAGGCATTGCCACAAACACATATTCCGAACTAGCCAATTTTGAAGAGTGCTCATTGGTTACTGAATAACGTATTCCCAGCCTCATAAAGTACAAGTTGTCTTGTTTAACAATTGGAGTATCTGCAAGGCTAACAAGTTCCTCTAAATATGTTCTTTGGCGATTAGTATTGTCTTTTGTAATTTCGCAAAAAATGATTTTTTTAACAAGTTCAGATTTTCTAGACTTTTCTAATGCCTGTTTAAGACCAAATAGTTGCGTTGTAAAAACTTCCTTATCATCAAGACCCCATCCAACCCCATGGCTAAATGTAGCAATTACTGAATTATTCATAAAAGGTTTATTTTCTGATATTGCCTCAATAGCTTTGTGACACATTAGGTTGAGTGTTTCATAACGTAGTTGCCTTCCTGGGCCGATGCCAACCAGAATGATATTTTTGGCTGTAATACCATTAACATCTGGTAGGAGTTTGACGGAACCCATACTCGTTAAATCTGGCCTGTTATATAAAGCAAGCATTCCGCCTGAAAATTGATTTGCTTTAAGCTCTGGTCCGACCAAGCCATCAGATGCATTCTTTAGTAAAAGAAAATCAGCTACCAAATCGGTAATATCCTGTGTCACAATATCAATTTGCACCAGCATAGAGACTCCTTTCCTTCAGGTTCTCGAGTTCCTGCGTTGGAATCTGATTTGGTACAAAGCTCTGTTGGGCTCAAAAGGCGGTACCCCGTCGGTGACATTCCTATTGCCAAGCTGGAGCTTGGCGTCCAGGTGCGTCCCCAAGCCGGAGCTTGGGGACGAGAGGAAATGGTGGGCAATGCCCACCCTACATTTAACTGCGCCAAGGCGCCTTCGATTTATTTAACACTGACCACTGACCCCTGGCAACTGATAACTGTCTAACCCCTGATCCCTGACCCCTGACTCTACCCCGGCCATTCGTGGGTGATGGTGTAGTGGTCCCGGGCGAATTGGGGTTGGGGGGTCAGGGTCACTTTTACCTGGTGCTCCTTGGCCAGGCGCTTGAGCAGCCGGGCGCCGTCCTTTTCAAGGATTTGCATCACCTGGGGATGGGCCGAAAGGTGAAGCTGGTAGCCGGGGAATTCCCGGGCCTCGGCGGTTAGCTGCCGCATCAGGTCGCAGGCCACGATTTGGGGGGTCAAGGTCAGGCCCCGGCCGCCGCAGGCGCCGCAGGGTTCCGTGATGGTTTGGGCCAGACTGTCCCGGACCCTCTGCCGGGTCATCTCCACCAGTCCCAGGGAGGAAATGGGCAGCGCCGTGGTCTTGGCCCGGTCCCGGGCCAGGGCCTCCAACAGGGTCTGGTAGATCAGGTCCCGGTGGGTCGCCTTTTCCTGGTCGATGAAGTCGATGACGATGAGGCCCCCGATATTCCTAAGCCTAAGCTGCCGGGCGATTTCCTTGGCGGCCTCCAGGTTGGTCTTGAGGAGGGTTTCCTCCAGGTGATTGCGGCCCACGAAGCGCCCGGTATTGACGTCAATGGCGGTGAGGGCCTCGGTGGGGTCGATGAGCAGATAACCGCCGCTCTTGAGCCACACCCGGGGCGCCAGGAGTTTGTGCCAATCGATTTCCAGGCCGAAATGGCTGAAGATAGGCTCGGGTCCGGCATGGAGTTCCACCCGGTATTTATCCAGGGGATTGAGGGCTTCCAGATAATCGACGATGCGCTCAAAGGCCCCGGGGTCGTCCACCAGGACCCGGTCCACCTCGGGAGAATAGAGCTCGCGCACCACCCGCCGGGCGGCCTCCAGTTCCTGGTGCAGGAGGCTGGGGCAGGGGGCGTGGTCCTTTTTGCGCCGGAGGCGCTGCCAGATCCCCATGAGCAGGTCCCGTTCCCGGGTCAGCTTCTCCAGACCCTGGCCCCGGCAGGCGGTGCGGGCGATGAGTCCCCCGGCCGCGGGCCGCAATTCTTCCAAAGTAGCCTTGATTCTCTGGCGTTCCGGCTCGTCATTGATGCGGCGGGAAACCCCCAGTTGGCTAAGAGTGGGCATATAGACCAGGTAGTGGCCGGCCAGGCTGATGTGGGTGGTCAGGCGGGCGCCCTTGTTGGGCGTGGGGCCCCGCAACACCTGGACCAGCACCTCCTGGCCCTCATGGAGCAGGTCGCTGATGGTGGCGGGGGGAAGCCGCCGGGAGGGCGGGTTCTCTTCGATCTCGCCTTTGAGCCAAATCTGAAAAAATTCATCCTCCTGGGCGATCACATCTTCGGCGAAGAGGTAGGCGGGCCGCTCCAGGCCCACATCCACAAAGGCTGCGGCCATGCCGGGCAGGAGCCTGGTCACCCGGCCCTTGTAGACGTTGCCCACGGGACCGTTTTGGGCCCGGCCTTCCACGTAAAACTCCGCCAGGCGCCCGTCTTCGAGAAAAGCCACCCGGGTGTCCCATTCCGAGACGCTGATGAGGAGCAAGTTGGCCATAGGGTTTCTATAAAAAAAGCTATCAGCTTTCAGCGGTCAGCTTTCAGCCGGTGTATTGGTCGGGCGCCTTCCACGCGCCAATTTATACTAATCTGCGCTCAAAAAGGTAATTTTCCTTCAAGGGTGCGTCTTACGCACCAAGAATGGCGCCTGAGACGCGCCCTTGGATTTCAGGGGGCGTAAAACGTACCCGACATTTTGTTGAGCACTCATTCATGGGCCTTTGCCCCACCCGTAAATCATGAAAAGCTTGTGTAGGGGCGGTTCGCGAACCGCCCCCACGGGGATCAGGATGACAAAAAATCCGGTTTTTCACCTGCCATCATCAAGCGCTCTTGATTTTCAGAATCCGCAGTTCATGCGCCTGGTCGTCGCTCAGATTAAAAATCGCGGTCAGGGCGTCGGTCACCTTGAAGTTGCCTTTTTCCTGACGCCGCAGGTCGAGTTCCAGGTGGAGCGGGTCCAGGACGGTCAATCCCGCCACCAGGCGCCGCAGGTCCAGGCGCTGGTCCTCCTTAGGCCGGTGCCGGGTCACCATAAATTCGGCTTGAGCCAGAAAGTGCGTCGCGGCCGCGGCCTCAAACACCGGCTCCGGGCTTTCCACCTGGTAGAGAGCGCCTTGCTGCCCGGGGGGACTCAGGCGCTTGGTCAGGCGGCAGGCCAGGAGGATCTTCAAGCCCGGCGGCAGCACCCGGTTCAGGGTGGATACCAGCGTGTCCTCGGGCACAGGGGCCGCCAAGGCCACGTCCATGGTCTCGACCAGGCTCTCCACCCCCAGGGGCAGGGCGTCATAAAAGGAGACCCGGGGCAGGGGATGAAATCCGGACGAGAACGACAGGGGCAACCCGGAGCGGCGCAGGCTGCGATAGAGGGAAGCGACCATCTCCAGGTGTCCCAGCCAGCGGCCCTCCTCCAGCTTGGCGTAGGTCAGCCGGTAGCGGTAGGGTGACAGAGGGTCGGGGGCCGGCGGCGGCGCCGGCGGCGGCGGCGCCAAGGGCAGGGATAGAGAGTCCTCCAGCCTGAGACTGATGCGGTCCTGGTCGCAGACGCCGCAGTCCTGGCAGCCCGAAACGCGGCAGTCCGGGGTCTCCAGCCCCTGATCGGCCCGGGCCCGCTCGGCCAGCAAAAAGTCCCGGCTTACCCCGCAGTCGACGTGGTCCCAGGGCAAGATCTCTTCCAGGCGCCGTTCCCGCAGATAGAAGTCCGGGTCCACGCCGGCGGCTTGAAAGGCCTCCCGCCAGGGTTCCAGCCGCAGGTGTTCGCTCCAGGCGTCCAGGCGGCATCCCCGGCGGTGGGCTTCCAGCAAGACCGGCGCCAGACGCCGGTCGCCCCGGGAAAACACCCCCTCCAGCCAGGTCTGGGCCGCGGAGTTCCACTTGGTCTGGATATTTTTCTGGCGCAGCCGGTCCTTGACGCCGTGGAGCCGGCGGCGGCACTCCGCCAAATCTTCCTGGCGCTCCCACTGAAACGGGGTGTGGGGCTTGGGGATGAAGCTCGAAAGGCTGACGTTGAGCCGGGGGCGGCTGCCCCGGGGGGCGGCGGCCAGAATCTGCCGGGCCAGGGCCGTAATCCCCTCCCGGTCTGCTTGGGTCTCCCGGGGCAGGCCGATCATGAAATAGAGCTTGAGAAGCTGCCAGCCCGCCGCAAAAGCCCGCCGGGCCGAGTCCATGATGTTCGCCTCGGTGAGGTTTTTGTTGATTACCTGGCGCAGGCGCTGAGTGCCCGCCTCCGGGGCCAGGGTCAGCCCGGTGCGCCGCACCCGTTGAATCTGGGCCATCATTTCCGGGGTGAGGGTGTCGGCGCGCATGGAAGGGAGCGAGACGGACACCTGCGCCGGGGACAAGCGGTCCATCAGGGACTGGAGCAGTCCGGCCAGGGGACCGTAGTCGCCGATGCTGAGGCTCAGCAAGGAAACCTCTTCGAAGCCGGTGGCGGCCAGGGCGGCTTCCACCCAGGCCAGGGTCGCGGCCGGGTTCCGCTCCCGCACCGGCCGGTAAATCATGCCGGCCTGGCAGTAGCGGCAGCCCCGGGTGCAGCCCCGGGAAATCTCCAGGCTGAGGCGGTCGTGGATAATCTGACAGGAGGGGACCAGGGGAAAGGCAGGGAGGGCTATCCGG
>JAGVPN010000345.1 GCA_020052215.1 Syntrophobacterales bacterium | reverse complement strand
TTCCGATCTCGGTGGATGACGCCTCCACGGATGGCTCCCGGGAGATCATAGCCCGGCTGGCCCAGCAATATGACAACGTCAAGGCCTTTTACCACCAGCGCAATCAGGGGAAAGGCGCGGCCTTGCGCACCGGTTTCGCCCAGGTGACCGGCGACGTGGTCATCACCCAGGACGCCGACCTGGAGTACCGCCCCGCCGATTACCCTTCTTTGCTGGAACCCATCGAGCAGGATGTGGCCGACGTGGTGTACGGCAGCCGGATGGTGGGCGGCCGGCCCCACCGGGTCCTGTTCTTCTGGCACTACATGGGGAACCGGGCGGTGACGACGCTGTCCAACATGTTCACCAACCTTAATCTTTCCGACATGGAGGTGGGGTACAAGGTATTCAGGGCCGAAGTGCTTAAGGGGGTCCAGATCAAGAGCGACCGCTTCGGGGTGGAGCCCGAACTCACCGCCAAGATCGCCAAAAAGGGCTGGCGCATCTACGAGGTGCCCATCCAATACCATGGCCGGGACTACGCCGCCGGGAAAAAGATCACCTGGCGAGACGGCATTGCCGCCATCTATCACATCATCCGTTTTAAATTCGCGGATTAAACGTCATGGGCGATCGGGGCCTAATACCAAATTGCAGTCAAATGGTGGCACAGGCTTTCCAGCCTGTGCAGGCTCAGGCTAAACGGGCATGAGCCAATGGCGGCTCACCCCCGGCAATGAAAAATCCCCCCTGTCCCCCCTTTTCCAAAGGGGGGCGTAAGGACGACGGGGTCAAGTCCCCTTTTGTAACAGGGGGATTTGAAAGGAGTTTTTCACGCTAAAGCCTGCGGCTACAGAAAATAGCCTTTTGAGCGCAACTCAGTATAAGATTTCAGGTCTGGATCCGGTCAGGTCCCCGCTTTCGCCCGGCTGGCTTTAAGGATATGACCCCGGCTAAAACGTGGCGACTCTGGTTGGTGGGGCTGATCCTCGGGCTCTGGGGACTCCAGGTCTTGTGGTTGATCTGGCACTTCGGCCCGGAGGCGGGGGACCTGGCCCAGCGAGCCGCCCGGGGGGATGTGGGCGCCGCCATCCGGCGGGAAGAACCGCTGTACCGCTGGGCCACCGCCTTGCAGGCCGTCATCCCCGAGTCCGCCACCTACGTCTTCCTGGATGATTATGCCGCCGGCAAAGAGATCGAGGTCCGCTACCACCTGGCTCCCCGGCGCCACATCCTCCTGTCCCCCGAGGTTCCCGCCAGCTTCCTCTTTTATGCCCTGCACCAGGAGCACGCCGCCTTTCTCCTCATCCGGGAGTCCCACAAGCCTCTGGGGCCTGGGGCCCAAGCCGCCCTCTACTCCCCCGCCTTTCACCGGATAAATCTCCCGGGCCCGGGACTGGTCTTCCGGGTGGATGCCACCCGCTTGCGGTGGGGGTTTTATGATTGAGACGGCGGTCACGTTGCTGCGCCTGCTGCTGGGGCTGGGAGCGATCTTCTTCCTGGGTTATGCGCTGCTCACCCTCCCGGCGCCCCGGCCCCGGGACTTCACTTTTTGGGAGCGGGCCGCCTTCAGCTTCGGGATCGGCGCCCTGGCCCTCACCCTCTGGATGCTGGCCCTGACCTGGTGGGGGTCGCCCTTCAGCCTGGGACGGATTTTAGGGCCGCCCCTGGCCCTGGCCACGGCCCTGCTCCTGGCCCCCCGGGGCCGCCGGGCCGTCCGGGAGGACATCCAGGCGCTCCAGGTCCCCCCCCGGATTGCCCTTAACGGCTGGGACTGGCTCTTCCTGGGGCTATTGGTGATGACCTTCGTCTATGCCCTGCCCCGGGCCGTGCTCTACCCCATGTGGGCCTGGGATGCCGTGGCCACCTGGGGCTGCAAGGCCAAAATCTTTTATGCCAGCCAGGGTCTGGATCTGACCTGCATTGACGCCCACAACTATTACCCTAACCTTATCCCCCTGCTTCTGAGCTACCTTTACTTCGCCCTGGGCCAGGTGAACGATTCCCTGGTCAAGGTCATTTTCCCCCTCTGGGGGGCGCTGCTGCTGGGCCTGCTCTACTCCCTGGCGGCCCGCTTGGGCCTGAGCCGCAGGTTCGCCCTGGGCCTGGCGGCGTTTCTGGCCTTGAACGGCACCGTCTTCATCGTCCACCTCTACATCACCTACGCCGATCTGCCCCTGGCCTGCTTCACCCTGGGAGGCGCGGGCCTGCTCTACCTCTGGCTGGCCGACGCCGCCCCCCGGGGCAGCCTGACCCTCACAGCCGGCTGTCTGGCGGGCATGGCCTGGTGCAAGTACGAAGGCCCCCCCCTGGCCGCCACCCTGCTCCTGGCCGCAGGGCTGACCCTAACCTGGCTGCGCCCGGCGCACTGGGTCCGCCGCCTGGGACAGTTGGCCGTCCCCCTGGCCGGGCTGGTGGTGGGCTACCTCCCCTGGCGGCTCTTCATCGTGCAGCAAAAACTGGAAATCGGCGCCGACCACATCCAGAGTTTTTATCCCCACCAGCTGGTCCAGGCCATTTACTATCTCCTGGCCGGGCTGGTGGAACCCTTTTACTTCGGGTTCCTCTGGCCGGCCCTGGCCCTGGCCCTCATCCTGACAGGCCCGCGCCTGTGGCGCTCCCCCATGCTCTTCCTGGCCCTCTTTGTGGGGGGCAACCTGGCGGCTATCATCCTGGCCTACGCCGTAGCCCCCACCAGCGCCGCCGAGTTCCCCGCCTACGTCCGGGCCACCCTGGACCGCCTGCTCCTCCACCTCACCCCCACCGCCGCCCTCCTCCTGGCCCTGGGGCTCAAGGACCTATCCCCCACGCCGGAATCCCCCCCAACCCCCTAGGGACGGACCCCCGTGTCCGCCCTAAGCTTTTATACTAATTTTACGTCAAAGATAGAGTATTCATCTGGGGAGACTGCTGCGTTTGCATTTTTCTGGTGGCACAGGCGTCTCGCCTATGCAGGCGCAAGCTAAACGTCCATGAACCAAAAATGTTTCACCCCCGAGGATGAAAATCCCCCCTACCCCCCTTTTTTAAAGGGGGGCAGGGAGGATTACAAGGCTTCCCAATAACGGAAAAAACTTTTGGCAATTGCTATAACTATGCGGTTTTGGAGGGTTAATAGCATTTTTCGATTCAAAAGAAACAAACCAACTCATTAATTTGTTGATATTACAAACCTTTTTAACCGAAAACCGAAAACTGAAAACGGTATAATTTGGCAGATGCGCCGGGGAATTTGCGGGTGAACAGCCTAAATTATCGGCCCTGACAAAAAATCTCCCCCCGCTCCCCCAGACTGCCCTTCACCTGAAAAATCGGCCCCAAAAACTGCTCGATGACCCAGACGTTGGTGAGGAGATGCGAGGTGACGGCCTCGGTGGTGAAGCTGGAGGGGCCTTGGGCCAGGGCCAGGTAGATCAGCATCTGGTCGGCCAAATGGCGGTCCAGGGCGGCGCCGCTTTCCCGGAAAACCAGGTAGGCCTCCACCGCTTCGTCCGCCACCTGCTCCGCGGGTTTGCCCCGGGCACCCAGGGCGCTGAAACCGGCCTGCGGTCCCCAGAGAAAGACCAGGCTGCCCGGGTCCTGACCGCTAGCGGGGATAATTTCTACCGGCACCAACTCCCCCAGGCGGGCCGCCAGCCGGGCCGCCTGCCGCCGGGCCACGTGCTCCGGCAGTTTGGCGGCCGCGGACATGGCCCG
>JAGVPN010000286.1 GCA_020052215.1 Syntrophobacterales bacterium | reverse complement strand
GGGGACTTTAACAGCAATTCCTTGTAGTTCCCCCCTTTTCTAAAGGGGGGTTAGGGGGGATTAGAATGCTTCCCATAACGGAAAAAACTTTTGGCAATTGCTATATCCTACTTCTGGGCTTTTTGACCAACGGGGGAGCCTGTTTCGCTCCCTCGTTTTTTTCATTCGCAAAATCCTACCGGAAATGGCAGGCCACCCGGTGGTCCGGGGCGGTTTCTCGCAGGGGTGGGACGGACTCCCGGCAGAGGGGTAATTGAGCTTCGGGGCAGCGGGGGTGGAAGGGGCAGCCCGAGGGGACGTTGACCGGGCTGGGCGGCTCCCCTTTGAGGGCCGGGGGGTTGAAGGTCCGCTCCGGGGTGGGCCGGGGCACCGCGGCCAGCAAAGCCTCGGTGTAGGGGTGCAGCCGGCCGGCGGCCAGGACTTCCCGGGAGGCCATTTCCAGTAGTCGGCCCACGTACATCACGGCCACCCGGTTGCTGATCTGGGAGATGACCCCCAGGTCGTGGGAGATGAAGAGGTAGGTAAGGCCGTGGCGCTGTTGCAGTTCCGCCAGGAGGTTCAAAATCTGGGCCTGGATGGAGACGTCCAGGGCGCTGACCGGCTCGTCCGCCACGATCAGCCGGGGTTTCAAGGCCAAGGCCCGGGCGACGCCTAAGCGCTGGCGCTGGCCGCCGCTGAATTCGTGGGGATAGCGGTCGGCAACGTCATTGTTGAGCCCCACTTCCCCGAGGAGTTCCGCCACCCAGGCCCGGCGCTCCTCGCGGCGGCCCAGGTTGTGGATGACAAAGGGCTCTTCCAGGATCTGCCCCACGGTCATGCGGGGGTTAAGGGAAGAATAGGGGTCCTGGAAGATGATCTGGATCTGGCGCCGCAGCTCCTTCAGGCGCGGGCGGGAGACGTGAGCCAGGTCTTCCCCGGCGAAGACGATCCGGCCCCGGGTGGGAGGTAAAAGGGCCAGCACCAGGCGGCCCAGGGTGGACTTGCCGCAGCCGGACTCCCCCACCAGCCCCAGGGTCTCCCCGGGGGTCAGGGCAAAGCTCACCCCATCCACCGCCTTGAGCACCGGCCCCCGGCCCCAGGGGCCGGCCAGGCGGAAGTAGCAGCTTAAGTCCTGGGCTTCCAGCAATTCAGACATAATTCCAACAACGCACCGTATGCCCGGGGCCCACCTCCACCCAGGGGGGTTTCTCCAGACAACGCCCGTGGGCTAACGGGCAGCGGTCCCGAAAGAGGCAGCCCGGGGGGGGCTCCGCCGGCAGGTGGCCTTGGATGGCCGAGAGGATTTCCCCGGGCGGGTGGCTGAAATCCAGCCGGGGCACGGAATTGAGCAGCCCCACGGTATACGGGTGGCCGGGGTGACGGAAGAGTTCCGGGGTGGGGGCCAGTTCCACCATGAGTCCGGCATACATCACCGCCACCCGGTCGGCGGTCTGGGCCACGATCCCCAGGTTGTGGGTGATGAACAACACCGCCAGCCCCAATTCCGCCTTGAGTCTGGCCAGCAAGGCCAGGATCTGGGCCTGGATGGTCACGTCCAGGGCGGTGGTGGGCTCATCGGCGATGAGCAGTTCCGGGTCGCAGGCCAGGGCCATGGCCATCAGGGCCCGCTGGCGCAAGCCTCCCGAGAGCTGGTGCGGGTATTGCCCCAGGCGGTGGGCGGCGTCGGGAAAGCCTACCCGGGTCAGGGCCGCGGCCGCTTCTCTCCAGGCCTCCGGGTGGGACATGCCGCGGTGGAGGCGCAGGGCCTCGGCCACCTGCTCGCCGATGGTAAGGACCGGGTTCAGGGCGGTCATGGGTTCCTGGAAGACCATGGCGATGCGGTTGCCCCGGATCTGGCGCATGCGGGCCGCGGGGCAGCGGGTCAGCTCTTCCCCCTGAAAACGGATCACGCCGGTCACCTCCGCCGGGGGAGTCTGGAGGAGCCGCAGAATGGACAAAGCGGTGACGGTCTTGCCGCAGCCCGATTCCCCCACCAGGCCCAGGGTCTCCCCGGGGGCCAGGTCGAAACTCACCCCGGCCACGGCCCGAACCGTGCCCCGGGCCACGGCGAAGTTGACCGTGAGATCGCGCACCGATAGCAACGGGGAGGCGTCCGGCCTGAACGCCAAATTATTTGCCGTAAAATGCAAAGAGTTCTCCTGCTAAATCAGCTGGCGCATAATGTTTCATAGAAGTAAATAGAATCTGTTGCAAAACCTGTCTTAGGCTGCAAATACATTCTCTCAACCAATTAAAAGTTGGAAACAGAGATTTTAAGTCCCCCTTTCCTAAAGGGGGACTTAGGGGGATTATCAAGCGGTTATTTAATCCCCCCTGCTCCTCGGTTGATTCAAAAAGACGGAGCGAATCGGTTTTTAAATGATTTATAGTGAGGAGCCTGGGAGCCATCCCCGATTACCCTTCCGCCACCGGCGCCTCGTTAAGGGGCAGCTGAATGGTAAAGGTGGTCCCCTGGCCCGGGGTGCTGGCCACCGAGATGACGCCGCCGTGGTCGGAGATGATGCCCTGGCAGATGGCCAGCCCCAGGCCGGTCCCCTTTTCCTTGGTGGTGAAATAGGGCTGAAAGATCTTGGCCGCCACCTCCGGGGCCAGCCCCACGCCGGTGTCGGCGATGCCGATTTCGAGGTTGGCCCCCTTAACCCGGCTGGCGATGGTGAGCTCACCACCTTGGGGCATGGCCTCCAGGGCGTTTTTGAACAGGTTGATGAGCACCTGGTGCACCTGCTTGGGGTCGAAGGTCACGGGGGGCACCGGGGTCTCCTCCACCCGGCGCACCTGGATATGGTGCTCCCTAAAAGTATCCTGGAACAGTTCCAGGGCGGCGGTAAGGGCGTCGCCAATCTGCCCCGGGCGCTTGACGGCCGGCGGGCGGCGGACAAAATCCCGCATTTCGGCCACCATTTCCTCCAGGTGGCTCACCTCTTCGGCGATAATGGACAGCTGGTGGCGGGCCTGGTCGTCCAGGCCCGGGACCTTGATCAGCTGCCGGGCGAACCCCCCGATGATGAGCAGGGGGTTTTTGATTTCATGGGCGATATGGGTCATGGTATTGCC
>JAGVPN010000496.1 GCA_020052215.1 Syntrophobacterales bacterium | reverse complement strand
TTGGTGGAGTCCATTTTGGGGCGGAAAATCTCGAAATTGTCAATCTTCTCCAACAACATGGTTTACTCTCCCAGGGCTAGCGGGAACGTTTGGGTGGCCGGGTTCCGGTTGAGGCGATTTCGGGGCATCAACCCTTCTCCCGGTGCTCACTGAGTTTCTTCCGCAAAAGATGACCCAGGCGTTCTCGCAGGCCGTCCCGCACCCAGCGGAACACCGTGAGAATTTCCGCCTCCGTGCCCGTGGCCTTGGCCGGGTCCGGGAAGCCCACGTGTATGACCTCGGTTTCCCCGGGGAAGATGGGACATTGCTGCTGGGCCTGATCGCAGACGGTGATCACCAGATCAAATTGCTCCCCGGCCAGATCGTCCACGGATTTCGAGCGGTGCTGACTGATGTCGATCCCAAGTTCGGCCATGACCTGAATGGCCCGGGGGTTGACCCGGCTGGGCCGCACCCCGGCGGAATAGGCCTTAACCTGCCCGGCCAGGTCGTGATTTACCAGACCTTCGGCCATCTGGCTGCGGCAGGCGTTTTCCGTACAGAGAAACAAGACATTATACATTGAGGGAATCCTTTATGAGAGAAGAGCCTCAGCCAATCATTTTCTTGATTTCCTCCACGCTGGGCACCTTGCCCACCACCTTGACCTCGCCGTCCACCACCAGGGCCGGGGTCATGAAGATGCCGAACGACATGATTTTGCTGAGTTCAGTGACCTTTTCCAGTTCATAGTCCAAGCCTGCGGCCTTGGCGGCCTCGTCGGTGCGCTTGGCCAACTCCATGCATTTGGGGCAGCCCGGCCCCAGAACCTGCAATTTCTTCATGGGAATCCTCCTTTAGTTTGGTTTCGTGCCAGGGGAGGGGCCGTTACTCTCTCCCCGGAATTTTCTTATCCCACCAGCCAGCCGAACCCCATGCCGACGAAGGTGGAGATAACCACAATTATACTGACAAAGACCGCAGTTTTTTTCCAGCCCATAACCCGGCCGATGACGATCATGCTGGGGAGCGACAGGGCCGGACCGGCCAACAGCAGGGCCAAAGCCGGCCCCTGGTCCATACCCATCCCTATCAGGGCCTGGGTGATGGGCACCTCGGTCAACGTGGCGAAGTACCAGAAGGCCCCGATGAGGGACGCCAGAAAGTTGGCGCTCAGACTGTTATTCCCCACCAAAGAGGCGACATACTGTGGCGGGATGAGGGCGCTGACAAAGCCCACCGCCAGGACCCCGCCGTAAAGCAGGGGCGCCAGGAGCTTGGTGAAGTCCCAGGTGTTATGCAGCCACTCGTCGATTTCCTCCCGGGTGAACCAGCGCCAGAGCATGAGGAGAATTAGCAGCAGGATGGCCCCGGCGATATAAAACTTGACCTGGGCCACCGTCATGGTGAGGCTCTGCTCCCGTTCCAGGCGCTCCAGGCGCTCCTTGGGAATGGTCACCTGGTCTTCTTTCTTCTTGCCGTTCCAATCCTGGGAGAGCTGGAAGACCAGGTCGTGGGACCGCTCTTCCAGGACCACGGCTTGCACCTTTTGCCCGTCCTTCAGGTGGAGGGTGACGTCCCGGGGGGTCACCCAGGCAGCGAAGATGAGAAAAAACACCATGCTAAAGAAGAACACGCAGGTCTGCCAAAAGGGCCGCCGGGGCGCCTCGGGGGTCGGCATCTGCATGGCTGCGGCCACCTTGGCCTTTTCTTCCTTCCGGAAGACGAAGGCCATGGCCAGCCCCACCAGGAAGGCGAAGCCCACCGCGCCGATGACCCGGGCCAACCCCAATTCCAACCCCAGGACCCGGGCGGTAAGGAAAATAGCCAGGATGTTGATGCCCGGGCCGCTATAGAGGAAAGCCGAAGCCGGTCCTAAACCCGCGCCCATGTGATAGATGCCCGCGAACATGGGGAGGACGCTGCAAGAACATACCGCCAGAATGGTACCGGAGACCGAAGCCACGGTGTAAGCCACGAACTTATTGGCCTTGGGCCCCAAGTAACGCATTACGGAAGCCTGAGACAGGAAGGTGATGATGGCCCCGGCAATGAACAGGGCCGGGACCACGCAGGTGAGGGTGTGGTTGCGGGCGTAGGCCTGGAGCATGAGGAAGGACTCCAGGACGGCTTTCTGCACCTTGGGTTCCCCCAGGGGCAGATAGTAGGCGAACAGAAAGATGCCCACAAAAAGGAGAAAGATTTTGCCTTCTCTGCCAAACAAAACCCCAGTACAATTCTTCCAGGCAGTGATCCAGTATGACTCCTTCGGTTCCATTGCCACCGCCGCCGCCTTTTCCGATGTATGATCCATGCTGAAATTTCCTCGCTCTCCCGAAACTACGCAACCAGAACGGCCATTTTCGTCTTCACACCTTCCATCAGCTTCTCCGATCGTTATGGCTTGAAATTAGCTCAACCGCCGAATTGGGAGAGCTTCGCGGCTAGGTCTTCTTTCGCCACCTCCCCCACGGCCATCCAGAGCATGTGCTTCTGGGCGTCCAGAAAGATCAGGGCCGGGAGCAGGATGAGGCGGTATTCGCCGATATAGGGCACCGCGGCTTGCCGGTCGGTGTCATAATCAACGCGCTTCAGCAACGCCTGCCGCGGGCCGGTGAAAGTCTTGTTCACCAACGCATCTGCATCGTGGAAGCTCTTGGCGCTGCAGCCGCAGACCTGGCTCCTGGTGATATACACCACCTGGCTCAACTTAGTTGGTTCGGCGTGGGTCAGCACCGCCGCACCCAAGATCGATAGGACCATGATACCGATGATACCGATTTTGCCTTTCGCCATTTCCCCTCCCCCGGTTATTATTTTTGGTTCATCTACCTGACTCATTGGTTTTATTGCAATTCAGCGGACCGGAAGCGAGCCTCCCGGCGCCTTATTTCAATTGCCTAAAACCCGCAGTTTCTCCTGAATATCCTTTTCCGATAGTTCCCCCAAGGCCATCCACAGCAGTTTGCCCTGCGTGTCCAGAAACAGCAAGGCCGGCGCCTGGGTAATACCATACTACTTGAGATACCCCCTGGCGGCTTCTTTATCCGTGGAATAATCGAGGCGTTTCAGGAGTCCCTTTCTTTCGCCGCTAAAGACATTGCCCACGATAATGTCCCCCGCCTGACAAAGGAGCAACGTGCAGCTGCAAGCCTTGCTCAGGGTGATATACACTACCTGGCCCAGATGGCGCTGATCCGCATGGAACACCGTGACGTTGCTGATGACTAAAGCCAGGAGCAAAGCGGAAACAAGCGCAGATTTACGCACCATTATGAAAAATCCCCCGCCAACCACCTTGGGCCGGACCTCAGCGGTTGTCCCCCATCCGACTCTCTGAAGGATTATTAAGGAAAAAATTAAGGGAAGAGGGACAACAACTTTTACTCTGTCCATCCGGCTTCCCCAGGCTCAGAACTATCTGCAGCAATAAGGCAGCCAAAGCCAAGAGGGAAAAGGCCAGGACCTTGTTTTTCCGCATATTTCCCCGGCTCAACTTGGCGACGCCCCAGCTTCCCGGAGCCATTTTTTCAACGATTCCCAGTTGGGCAACTGGCCCACCGCCTTGACGTCGTCATTGATCAGGAGGGCCGGGGTGCCAAACACCCCCAGGGCGGTGATCTCCTTCATATCCCGGACGTGCTCCACCTCCGCCGGGAGGCCCAGCTCCGCCAGCACTGCCATGACGGTTTGCTCCAGCCGCTCGCAAGCAGGGCAGCCGGGGCCGAGAATCTTGATACTCAGCCCGCTTCTCTCCTCTTCCACCTTCTCGCCCAGGGCCTTTTTGAATTCCCGCCAGAAAGCTCGTTTATACTCCTCCTGGGCGGAGGCGGGGATGTAGTTGCTGGACTTGACCCTGGCCAGCAAAGCCTGGGCGATCTCTTCCTCGGGACGCCCCCGCCAGGATTTCAGTTCCTCGATGGCCGCTTTCAGGCCGGTAATGCCGACCCGGAATTTGTCGAGGGAGATTTGGGTAAGGTCCTCGTCGGGCATGGATTCTTTTTATCCTCATGATTGGCCATATCTTGGGCCAAGGCTATTTCATCGGGCGTCAATTCTCCCGGGTCAAACCTTATCCCCAGCGCCTGAGCCATGCCTTCCCGAATGGCAGCTTTCACTTCTTCCATCTCGGGTAGCCGTCCTAAAATCTCCTGGAGCGAGATGATCCGCCCCTCCAGCTTAGCTCGCAACTCCGCCGGGGAATCGGCGCTCCCCGGCCACAAACTCACCAACGCCTCGATCTGCGGCACTAAAATGATGGAGCCGTGTTGCAACATGGAGGAGGCGTGCCAGGTCTGGGCGCTTCCCACGAACTTCCTCTCCCGGTGCATAATGGAACCTAACGTCCCCCTCAGAAAGCATATCTCATGTTGCGGCGGTTTCATGACGCCACGGCCCATGCGGGCATCGATGCCCAGCCGGCGGAAGCCTTGCAGCAGACCGTCGCAGATCAGGCGGTAAGCCGCGGTGACCGCAGAGGGCATCCCATCGGCAGTGCCCGCAATGACCGCGTAAGTGAGATCTCCCAGGTGCAACACCGCCCGCCCGCCGCTGGGCCGCCTGACGACCTCAATACCCAGGCGCCGGCAGGCTGCCAGGTCCAGGTTATGGCGCTTCTGGCAGTACCCCAGGGACACGGCGGGTGGGCTCCATTGATAGACACGCAAAGT
>JAGVPN010000044.1 GCA_020052215.1 Syntrophobacterales bacterium | reverse complement strand
GTGTGGGCCAGCATGACGGAATCCAGGTCGTGGACGTTCTTGGCCTGGGGATGGTCGCCGAAGGTCTGGTGGTCGCCGGTGAGGCACAGCAGGTTCTTGATCCCCATGGCCGCGGCGCCCAGGATGTTGCTCTGGAGAGCGATACGGTTCATGTCCCGGGTGACCATCTGCATCACCGGCTCCACGCCCATCTCCAGAAGGATTTTAGCGGCGGCCATGGAACAGAACCGCACCACCGCGGTCTGGTTGTCGGTAACGTTCACCGCGTCGACGCAGTCTTTCAAATAGGCCGCCTTGTGCCGGAAATGATCGGCGTCGGCGCCCCGTGGCGGCCCGCATTCCCCGGTCACTGCCTTCAGGCCGCTCTTAAAGATTTTTTCCAGTTTGCTCCCCGAGGAGTATTCGGCGGTCATTGTTTCAATTCCTCCCGTATCGTGGTGCGTAACCCGCCGTCCCGGCTGGTAGACCAATTTTTATAGAGCTGAACCTCGGTCAGCTTGTGCAACTCCCCGAGGTTTTTGAGGCGGTCATAAATGAGTTGCCAGATGCAGGGAATGGCCCCCTTGCCCACTTCGCAGATGCCCTGGGAAGAGCCGCCGCAAGGCCCGTTCAACAGCTGCTTGGCGCAGCGGGTGATGGGGCACAAGCCACCAAAATTCCCAATGATGCAGTTGCCGCAAGCCTGGCAGAACTCCTTCCAGACGCCGTGCTCCGTGGCCCCGCCGATGCTGACGGTGTTGAGGCCCGGGAACGCCCGGAGATAGGGGTAACGGGCCGCGATATACTGGGGTCCCACACTGCAAGCGATGGAGACCACGGCGTCCACGCCGTCCACCAGGTCATCCAGCGCTTCGATGTATTCGGGATCGCACTGCCGTTCGCAGGTGTATTCGGTAACTTCCAGTTCGTTGCCGGCGGCCTTGCGGGCAATCCGGAGTTCTGAGGCCAGGATGGCCACCTCTTTTTCACCACCCGCACAACAAACGGTCACGCAGCCTTTACAGCCGGCCACCAAGATTTTTTTGAAATCCTTGACCATATCCAGGATTTCCGCCAGGGGTTTTGATTCCCCAATGACCATCGCGTTCCTCCTCTCCCATTAATCCAGAGCAAAAAAAATTTCTGCTTCCCCCTCACTTTTCTCTAAAGCGAGGTCCCCGGGACTCTGATTTCCCTGCGGGGCTTGGGGATACGGTAATTTCTGCAGGGCCAGTTTTAGAACATATGCCCGGAAAGGCGCACTGGCAAGACTTGTACAACTATTCACGTAATTCTATGGCGAAACCGGGGGCGTTGTCAAACATAAAAACCAGAAGAATTTTCAGTTAACCCAATCTTTGATATCAAAAATTGATTGACAAATGCACTTGAGGTCTATTAAATGGGATACCATGTGAAAAAAAGTATGAGCTCCGGCTGGACCCGGTTCCGGGACCTTAAGGCCAGGGCCTGCTTTGCCATCACCCGGGCCGCCTGGTGATGTCCATTACCTAGTCAATAATTACCATAACTTAAGGAGGCAGTGTTTATGGCGAAGTATGATCCGGTTAAACAGAAAGACTGGCAGATTGCCGAAATTGCCGAAGCGGAGATGATTTCTTTTGACGCGATGTGCGATAAGCTGGAAATCCCCAAAGACGAGCGCATCCCTCACGGTCAGAAAATCGGCCGCGTTGACTACATGAAGTGCCTGAACCGCCTGAGGAGCAAACCCGACGGCAAGTACATCGAAGTCACCGCCATCACCCCCACTCCCCTGGGCGAAGGCAAATCCACCACCTCCATGGGCCTCATCGAGGGCCTGGGCAAACGGGGCGTCAACGTGGGCGGCTGCATCCGCCAGCCTTCCGGCGGCCCCACCATGAACGTCAAGGGCACCGCGGCGGGCGGCGGCATCTCGTTGCTTATCCCCATGACCGAGTTCTCCCTGGGCCTCACCGGCGACATCAACAACATCATGAACGCCCACAACCTGGCCATGGTGGCCGCCACTTCCCGGCTGCAGCACGAGTTCAACTATGACGACGCCCAGTTGGCCAAGCGGAACCTGAAGCGCCTGAACATCGATCCCAAAAACTTCGAAATGGGCTGGATCATGGACTACTGCGGCCAGGCCCTCCGCCACATCATCATCGGCATGGGCGGCAAGATGGACGGCTTCATGATGAAGTCCTCCTTCGGCATTGCGGTGTCCTCGGAAGTCATGGCCATCCTGAGCGTATTTACTTCTCTGGAAGACCTGCGCACCCGGCTGAACAACATGGTGGTGGCCTATGACAAGAAGGGCAACCCCGTCACCACCGGCGACCTGGAAGTGGGCAACGCCATGACCGCCTGGATGCTGCCCTCCATCAACCCCACCCTGATGCAGACCGTGGAAGGCCAGCCCTGCTTCGTGCACGCCGGCCCCTTCGCCAACATCGCGGTGGGACAAAGCTCCATCGTCGCCGACCAGATCGGTCTGAAGCTGTTTGATTACCATATCACCGAGTCCGGCTTCGGCGCGGACATCGGCTTTGAGAAGTTCTGGAACGTCAAATGCCGGTTCAGCGGCCTCATTCCCAACGTGTCGGTCCTCACCGCCACCGTCCGGGGCCTGAAGCACCACGGGGTCAACTCCGGCGCCCTGCCGTGTCCTCCGGGCAAACCGGTCCCCAAAGAATACTTCTCGGCCGGGAAAGAGACCATGAAATGGCTGGAAGAGGGCGTAGAAAACGCGGTTCACCACGTCCGCAGCATCAAAAAAGCCGGTATCAACCCGGTGGTCTGCATCAACTCCTTCCATTTCGATTCTGACGAAGAGCACGCGGTGATTCGCCGGGCCTGTGAGGCGGAAGGCGCCCGGGTAGCGGTGTCCAAGCACTGGCAGTTCGGTGGCGAAGGCGCCCTGGAGTTTGCCGATGCGGTCATCGAGGCCTGTAAAGATAAGCCGAAATTCAAGTTCCTCTATCCCAACGAGCTGCCGCTGCGGCAACGCGTTGAGATGATCGCCAAGGAAGTGTACGGCGCCGACGGCGTGGACTTCGCCCCCGAAGCCGTGGCCAAGGCCAAAAAGTTTGAAGCGGATCCCAAG
>JAGVPN010000015.1 GCA_020052215.1 Syntrophobacterales bacterium | reverse complement strand
TGTGTGCAGAGCCACCGTGCCTTGACAATAACCGGGTCCGGTGTTAAAAAAATAAGATGTGGAGGGATGGCCGAGTGGTTTAAGGCAGCGGTCTTGAAAACCGCAGACCGGAAGGTCCGTGGGTTCGAATCCTACTCCCTCCGCCATCTTTGTAGTTGAAATATCAACAAGTTATTCTTTTAAAATAGGGTAAATTTAGGGCAGTAGAAGGGCAGTAAATGGATAAGCCGCAGACCTCCTAACATTAGTCCGACATTTTCCGCACAGCCTCGAAATGGGATCAAACTGCTTGTCTTGGCCCGAAGATTCCTGGCATTCCCGCCGGCAATCTGGCGTTCCCCTATCACCGCCATCTGAAATCTTACTCCCCACAAGTGCCCGCGCAAGATAATGAGATGAAAGCCGGTATTTTTCCGGGGGAGGTGCTAATTGTCGGACATGGCAAGATAGTGCGCCACGAGCGCGCTTGGTGTTATAGGGAAGGCGTGCGCAACTGCACGAAAGATGTGGGGGCGGGCCCCCCGGGGCATCGGGGTGAGATTCCCCTACGCTACTCGACTACGCCATTCATTCCTCTTTCTATCAATATTTTGGCAGATAGGCTAGTAAATGCCAAAAGGTAGATATTTTACACTGCCTCAACCATTGCCCATTCCGGCGCTATGTCCCTTGAAGGGATCTTGGTACAGCTTATCGGGGCCGGTTAAGGGCAGGAAGTTCCAAGCTCCTGCCCCTCACCCCTGAAATGGACTCAGCCTTCGCCCAGAGGCTCTTGCTCTAGGCTCTGGCTACATCCCGGCCATATTTTTAGTAGACTGCGGTAGATTTGGCGCTGGTCATCTCGACGATAAGCCGCCCCGCCTTAACCAATTCTGCTCCCTGGATCAAGTCAGCCTGACTGATCTTGCGCTCCTCGAGGCAGGGAATTCAGACCAGGAACTTGCCGCCATTGGCGACGTAGTTGTCAACCAGCGTTTTCATGGGGGTCAGGCCGGGAAAGGAAATGCCATCGGCATAGCCCTTTTTGACCAGATACACCCCGTTACCCTGCAAGACCACCACGGCCTCCACGTCCATGGCCTGGGCCGCATTGGCCAGCATTAAGGGGAAGATGGCGCGCTCCGGATCTTCCCCGGCATGAGTGGAGATCAAAACGATTTTCTCTTTTTCTTGCGACATGTTTGGCTCTCCTTTCCTTGATTAAGGTTAATAAGCTTTCTCAGGCGGGGCCCAGTGGTCAGCGGCTTCGCCCTTTCCCTTAAAACCATGTTGCCCGTAGGCTTACCAATAGCGGGCCAGCAAGCTGGCCAGGTCTTCCACCGGAAGGCCCGCCTTGAGCAGGTTGGCCAGACAGATGGGGCAGAAGGTGACCACCGGGGCGCCGCTGGCCTTAAGTTCCGCCACTCGCCTTTTGAGAATCTCCCGGTTCAGGGCCGGGGACACCGACTCCGCCGGGCCGCCGCAGCAAGAGGTGAACTCCCCGCAGTTCCGCACTTCCGCATACTTGAGGCCCAAACTGGTGAGCAGCTGACGGGGCCTCTCCGAGACTTTCAGGTATCTGCCATAAAAACAGGGGTCGTGGATGGCCACCGGCGGCCTGCCGTTGCCACGGCTTATCTCGTTTGGTCGGAGTAAGGCGAAATAGGGCTGCACTTCGAAGCCCACTCCGGTGTATCGGGGATAAAGCTCTTTCAGGGCATAGGTGGTGTGGGGGTCAACGGTGATGATTTTTTGGACGCCATGGAGCTTCAGGGTCCGGGCCACGAACCGGGCGTGTTCCACAAAACCCTCCTGATCCCCCAGATCGTAGAGCAGGATGCCGCTGTAGAAATCCATTTCCGGGTGGTAGAAAAAGCCCACTGCCGATTGCGTCAGTAAGCGGCAAATGGAGACCAGGATGCCGTTAAACTGCTTTTTCTCCGCCCTGGAGGTCAGGCAGGAAAAACCCCGGCCCACCATGAAGCTGGGGATATAGCGGCTGAGGCGGCCAAACCGCAGGTAGTCGGCCCACCGACTGCCCTCCAGGCGCTCCAGATACCGGGTGGTGGCTTCAATATAGGGTATGGATTGATACATCAGGCCGGTCAAGAGTAAGGCGTCCCCGGGCCGCCGGGTTAAGCCGGGGGCCTCCCGCCACCAGGTGTTGATCTGGGAATTGGGAATCCCGAAAGGATTGCGGGTCTTCCTGATATTGGCGGCGATGAGGTTGATGATGTCCCGGGGGTTATACATCTTACGCCCTCCTCCACCGATGCACCACATAGCGGCGCAACCCGAGGATGAGTTCGCCGGGGTTGGCCTGGCGGGGACAGGTCTGGGTGCACAGCCCGCAGTGCAGACACCGCCAGAGTTCCTGGGCATGTTGCAGAATTTTATCGTAGGCCCCTATCTGGACGTAGCGGATCATTTTCCGGGGAAAATGCTCAAAGATGAGGGGACAGATGGCCGCGCAGGTGCCGCAGTTGAAACACTCCAGGGCGGTGTCGACGCCAAAGGCTTGAAGCTCTTCGGCAAAATCAGGGTTTACCAGGGCCATTTTCATTCCTCATGCCGGGCGAAGCTACTATCGAGCTGCTTAAAATAGCTCGTGAGCCTGATTAGATTAACTTCTTATCCCCCCCCCTTTGAAAAAGGGGGGGTAG
>JAGVPN010000491.1 GCA_020052215.1 Syntrophobacterales bacterium | reverse complement strand
GGGTCGATGAGCAGGGAGGCCACATCGTAGCCCAACGGCCCCAACCTCCCCCCCTGAAAGTCGATGATCCGCAGGCGGCCGCTGGTGATGAGCAGATTTCGGGACTGGAAGTCCCGGTGGAGGAAGCAGTTGGGGCCGGGAGGTAAGGCCCCGGTAAGGAGACGTTCGAAATCCGGCGCCAGGTCCTCCAGGCTGACCTTCAACCGGAGATAGTTGTTCAAAAAGGCCCTGACGAAATAACCGCACTCCCGCTCCCACAAGAAGGGCCGGTGCATCACCGGGGTGTCGAAGCACCAGGAGGAGTCGAACCCCTCTTGCCCCTTGATCTGCATATCCACCAGGATTCCCAGGGCCTGGCGGTACCAGTGGCGGACCTGGCTCTCCTGGGATTGCCGCTTGATGGCGGACTCCAGGCTGATGTCACCCAGGTCCTCGATCATCATCCAGAACTCTTCCCGGCAATAGGTATAGATCTCCGGCACCGGCGCCCCTTGCGCCCGGAGGTGGCAGCCCAGCAGGTAATAGGAGTCGTTTTCATTCACTCCCCCCCCTGGCGGGCAAGGATGGAACAGGAGAACCACGGTGGGAGACCCCAACAGGCGGTAAAAGCGGCGGTCGGAGCCGTCGCCGGCCAGGGTTTGGGGGGAAGCCAGGCTGACGTTCCTGGCTTTAGCGGCGGCCTCCAGGGAGGCAGTCCAGAGATACTCCGGCATAAATACCTTTCAGGCCCTTGCCGGACCTTTTGTAGCGTTTGCCAAAAACTTCTTCCGATTGCTGATTTTTAAATCCCCCTAAATCCCCCTTTTTCAAAGGGGGACTTTCAAAGGAATTTCGATAGGTTCCCCCCTTTGGAAAAGGGGGGTTAGGGGGGATTTAGGTTCTTGGAGCATACGTCATAACGGAAAAAACTTTTGGCATTCCCTATATCTATCGAGGATATTAGCCATAACCATCATTATGATACCAGAACCCGGCCCCGGGCGGAATCTTTTACCTGGACCCCTGAGGCGACGATGCAATCTTCCAACGCCACGTTAGGGCTGATGGCGGCCCGGTCCCAAATCACCGTATTTTTCAAGGAGGCCCCCTCCCCTACTGCCACGTTCGACCCCAGACAGACCCCGCCGCCAAATTGCGCCCCGGCCCCGATCCTGGCCCCGGAACCCATCAGGGGGTCGGTCAGACCGGGGAAATATCGCCCCAACCCGGGAGGGGCGCCGGCCAGGAGCCGCCGGTGAGCCGCCAGGTAATTCTCCGGCGTGCCCAGGTCCTGCCAGAAATGGCGCCCCACCGTGAGGTAAGCCAGCCGCTCCCCCGCGGCCATGGCCTCACCCCAGGCCTGGACCAAATCAGCGGCGCCCTTGGCCGGGATATACGCCAGCATCTTCCGGTCCACCACCTGGACGCCGGTGTAGGCTAGGGGTTTTTCGTCCGCGCCCCCGCCGGGCGGCGGCGCGCCGATGCTCACCACCCTGCCGCCCGCCACCCAGACGTGGTTATACGCGGGGCAGTCATGGAGCACCAGGGTGCTCACGGCCCCCGGTTGGTGGGAGCGGTAAACCTCGGCCAGGTCGAGATCGGTCAGGATATCGGCGTTGATGGCCAGAAACGGCCCCTCCCGCAGGACCTCCCCCAATTGCCGCAAGCCTCCGCCCGTACCCAAAATCTCCGGCTCGTGGCTGACGCTGAGCAGGAAACTCCAGGGCTGGGACCGCAGGAAATCATGCACCTGATCCGCCAGATGATAGGTGTTCACGGCCACCTGGAAACAGCCCGCGGCCTCCAACTGCGCCAGCACCACCCCCAGCAGGGGCCGGTTCAACACCGGCAACAACGGCTTGGGACAGATGTCCGTAAGCGGCTTCAGCCGCGTCCCCAACCCCGCCGCCAACACCGCCGCTTTCATCGTGGCCCCGGTCTCGGGTTTGCGGTTTTCGGTTTGCGGTTTTCGGTGATAAGCATAAGGATGAATCTCAACGCAGAAGCCTCCCAGCAGTTATTTGTATTCATCGGCGCCAGGTCCCGGAACCGGTTTGCCGGGAAGCTCTGTAGGGCGGGCAGTGCCCGCCAGGGGTGGGCAGTGCGCCCCCCACGCCAGCACAGGCGAGACGCCTGTACCACCAAATTTTGAGAACTTTTACCGTGAAAGCCTCTCGTAGGGGCGGTTCGCGAACCGCCCCTACCGGTAGCTTTCACTTTCGGGGGTGGCCAAAAATTGGCCATGAATGTTTTGGAGCACTGAGCAGTTCATGAGCGCCGACTCAATGGCTTGGGAGCATCTTTTTCTGACTGCTAATTGCTAACTGCTCAATACTATCCGCTCACCGCTCACTTCTTATAGCCAAACTGCCTCAAGATTTCGTAGCGCCAGGCCTGGCCGTTGTGGTCTTCCACGCCCTTGGGGGAGAGGCCGTCCACTACCCCCAGGATGCCCCGGCCCAGTTCGGTCTGGGCCAGGATGACTTCCACGGGGTTGGCGGTGGCGCAGAAGATCCGGCAGACCTCGGGGCAGAGTTTGATGGCGTTGAGCACGTTGATGGGGAAGGCGCCTTTCATGAGGATATTGAAAGTGTGGCCGGCGGCGAGGCGGCGGGCGTTCTCCGTGGCCGCGGCCGTGAGGTCGGCGTCATTGCCTTCCACCCGGATAAGGCAGTCCCCGGAGGCCTCGGAAAACGCCAGGCCGAACTTGATGCCGGCGGCGGCGCTCACCAGGATTTCATACAGGTCTTCCACGGTCTTGATAAAATGGCTCTGGCCCAAAATCAGATTGGCCCCTTCGGGGATGGTGAGTTTTTCCAGTTGCAACTCCATGGGCGCACCTCGGCGGCGGGGCTGGAATTCCTTCCCGGCGCAGGTTTTTTCTGCTATTATAATTATGATATGGAGGGGCGACAAGCTTTGAAAAGATTTTGGGGGGAAAAGGGGAGAAGGGGAGAAGGCGAAGCTAAACCCCTAGCTTGGTCCCTTTTCGCCCTTTCCCTTTTTCGCCTTTTTCCCCCTTTCCTGAAAAGTTTGGCGCTCATTGCCGCCTTGTTGCTCTCTTGGGCGGTCCCGCTGGCGGCGGAGATCAAGATCGGCCTCTATCTCCCCATGACCGGCCCGGCGGCGGCCATGGGCCAGATGGTCTGGGAGGGGGTGCAGGTGGCGCATCAACTCCAGCCCCAGGTGTTGGGCCAGCCCGTCAAGCTGGTCCTGGTGGACACCCGGAGCGACCGGATCGAAGCGGCCAACGCGGTGAGCCGCCTCATTGAGAAAGATAAGGTGGCGGCGATCATCGGCGAAGTAATCAGCAGCGACACCCTGGCGGGCGTGCCCATCGCCGAGCGGGCGAAAATCCCCAATATCTCGCCCACCGCCACCAGCCCCCTGGTGACCCAGAACCGCGGCTACGCCTTTCGGGCCGCTTACGTGGATGATTTGCAGGGCAAGGTGGCCGCCCGGTTTGCCTGGAAAAACCTCAAGGCCAGGCGCGTGGCGGTGCTCATCGACCAGGGTCAGGATTACTGCGTGGGTCTGGCCAAGTTTTTCATGGACGAGTTCAAGGGCCGGGGCGGCGAGATCGTGTCCATGAGTTATATCCAGACCGGCGACCAGGATTTTAGCGCCCAGATTTCCGCCCTGAAGGGGGGCAATCCC
>JAGVPN010000137.1 GCA_020052215.1 Syntrophobacterales bacterium | reverse complement strand
GGGTCGTTGGTGAACTCAAAGGAATGGTAGAGGCCCAGCAAATGGCCCAGTTCGTGGATCAGCAGGTTGGCCAGCCAGTGCCGGTTGAGGCCGGCGTCCTTGGGGTCGGTAGAGAATTCCGCCTTCTTGAACCGCTTGAAGGAGACGTGGATGGTGGATAATTGCAGGTGGGCGAAGGCGCACTTGTCCAGGCAGACTTGCAGGAAGCGCAGTTGAAAAGGCGGGGCCACGTCGAAGGCCTTAAAGCTCCGGTTCAGCCACTGCCGGTCGGGCAGCAGTTCGATGCGCAGGCGTTTGGCCGGGGCCAGGGGTCCGGGCTGCGCCTGGCCCGGGGCCTGAACCAGGTTCACTCCCATCCGGGCATAGAATTGGGCCACCTGCTCCCAGACCAGGGCCAGCATGCGGCGGCAGTCGGCCAATTCCGGGTCCGGGGCGACATAGACCTCCACGGTCACCGTTTTGGGGGAGATGTCCACCGGCCCCAGGTCGGATAGAGAGAACAGGGCCGCCTCTTCCCGGGAGTCCAGGCTCCGGGCCGGGACCGCCTCGGCCGCCCCCAAAACCAGGCACAGCGTCAGGGCCACGCCCCAAAAATATTTCGCCTTGACGGATATCATCTACCAGTACTCAGAATGACATGTCAGATTTTTCAATTTGATAGTAAGCTACTGAATATCCTGTATTTATAGCCGATAACCGAAAACCGCCAACCGAAAACCGCCTTTTTCCCTTGCTTCCCTGGGAATTTTTTATAAACTTAAAAAGTTTAAGGAGGATGCGTCATGTCCTATATGTGTGATATTTGCGGCAAACACCCCACGGTGGGCAACAACGTCAGCCATGCCAACAACCACACCAAACGCCGCTGGAAACCCAATCTGCGGAAGGTCAGGGCCGTGACCCGGGGTTCCGTCCGCTATATCCAGGTGTGCACCCGGTGTTTAAGGTCCGGCAAGGTAATCAAACCGGCTTAAAGAAGCTCTCAGCTTTCAGCTATCAGCGGTCAGCCAAAAGAAAAGAACATTCAGGAGTGGGGCAGGCCTCCGTGCCTGCCTTAACTATTTTTTAGAAAAACTCTCTTTATTCTCACTGCCTGCTTCATATTTGCGCAAAATTAATGTAATCCGAATCACCTGGAAGTGAGGTCAACGGACCCTCCTCCGCTGTCCTCATACCATGCCTTGCCGCGAACCCACATCTCTTAGGCCTTTCTGATGGGAGGTCATCAGGCTGGCAATCCAGCAACCCGACCTGTGGTTATCCCGCTGTCCTGGGTTTTTGGGTGAGGAGGACAATATTGCCTTCATTGGCATCACCTCCTAATGAACGCCCCTATTGGCGCAGCACTCGCTCTTGGGCATGGCGTGCAAGGAACAGTGCCCAAACCGCAGGACGTCGCATTTCCAGTTGGCTTTAGCTGAAAGCTGAAAGCTGATAGCTGACCGCGGCTTTTCACCCCGTCATTCGCCGCACGGAAATCACTTCTTTCAAACGCTTCAGGGCGCCGAAGACCTTTTCCAGGTGCTGCTGGTCCGCCACCTGAATGGTGAACTGCGCCACCCCCTTGTTTTCCGCGGTGGTCTCCACCGAGGCCTTGGTGACGTTGACGTCGGCGATCTTCAAGGCGCTGGTGATATCGGCCAGGAGTCCCGGCTTGTCCACGGTAATCACCTGAATTTTGACGGGGTAGCGCTTCTGGGGCCCGCCGGCCCCGTCCCACTCCGCCGGAATGTGGCGGAAGGTCTCGGTGCTGGCCAGGTAGGGACAGTCGGCCCGATGGATGGTCACCCCCTTACCTCGGGTTATGTAGCCCATGACGGGGTCGCCGGGGATGGGCTGGCAGCAGTTGGCCAACCGCATCAGCAGATCATCCAGGTCCTTGATCTTGAGGCCCGCGGGTTCTTCCTTGCCCCGCTTCGCCGGGGCCTCGGGGAGCACCTCCTCCTCCACCGCCGGGGCGTGCAGCCGGGACAACCGGCCGGTCACCTGCCCCGGGGACACCTTGCCGTGGCCGATGGCCGCCAGGAGGTCGTCCACCCCCACAAAGGACAGATCCTGGATTATCTGTTTGAGGTCGTCCCCTTCCTTCACCAGCTTTTGCAGGCTGACCCCGGACTTGCGCAACTCCCGCTCCAGCAGTTCCTTGCCCAGGGCCACGGACTGTTCTCTTTCCGCCACCTTGAGCCACTGGCGGATCTTGTGGCGGGCCTTGGTGGTCTTGACGAACTGGAGCCAGTCCCGGCTGGGAGTATGGTGGGGCGAGGTAATGATCTCCACCGTGTCGCCGTTGGCGAGTTCGGTGCGCAGGGGCACCATGCGGCCGTTGACCTTGGCGCCGGTGCACTGATCGCCCACTTCCGAGTGGATGGCATAGGCAAAATCCACCAGGGTCGCGCCCCGGGGCAATTCCTTGACATCGCCGGTGGGGGTGAAGGCATAAACCTCATCCGGATAGAGCTCCAGGCGAACCCCTTCCAGGAGTTCCTGGGGGTTCTTCAACTCCTTCTGGAGGTCCACCATCTGCTTGAGCCAGGTGAAGCGCTTGGCGTCTTTTTCGTGGTAGGCCCGCCGCTCTTTGTAGCTCCAGTGGGCCGCAATCCCTTCTTCCGCCACCCGGTGCATCTCCCGGGTGCGGATCTGGATCTCCAGGCGCTCGCCGCCCTGGCCGATCACCGTGGTGTGAATGGACTGGTACATGTTGCCCTTGGGCATGCCGATATAGTCTTTAAGGCGTCCCGGCACCGGCCGAAAGATGGCGTGGATGACCCCCAGGGTTTCATAGCAGTCATGGACCGCGTCCACGATGATGCGAAAGGCCAGGAGATCGTAGAGCTCGTCCAGGGTGATCTGCTGGGCCTGAAGCTTGCGGTAGATGCTGTAAAAATTTTTGACCCGGCCGTTCACTTCCCCCTTGATGTGGTGCTCCGCCAGTTGGTCCCGGAGGAACTGGCACATGTCCTGGTTATACTTTTCCAGGGCGCCCTTCTTCCGGAACAGTCCTTCCCGGATCTGCTGGTAAGCCTCGGGCTCCAGGTAGAAGAAGGACAGGTCTTCCAACTCGGCCTTGAGGCGGAACATGCCCAGGCGGCCGGCCAGGGGGGCGTAGATATCCAGGGTTTCCCGGGAAGTGCGCTTCTGCCTGGCGGGCTCCATGATCCCCAGGGTCCGCATGTTATGGGCCCGGTCGGCCAGCTTCACCAGCAGGACCCGGATGTCGTGGGACATGGAGAGGATCATCTTGCGGATATATTCCGCCTGCTGGGTTTGCCGGTCGCCGAAGACCAACTGGCCGATCTTGGTGACTCCGTTGACCACATCCGCCACTTCTTCCCCGAAATATTCGTCCAGTTCATCCAGGGTGGCGGCGGAGTCCTCCACTGTGTCGTGGAGCAGGCCGGAGGAAACGGTGACGGGCCCCAGGCCCATTTTGGCCAGATGATAGGCCACTTCCAGGGGGTGGGACAGGTAAGGTTCGCCGCTCAGGCGCAACTGGCCCTCATGGGCCTTGGCTGAAAAGATATAGGCCTTCTCGATGAGATCGGTGTCCGCCTCAGGATGATGCTTTTGCACTTCCTCCACGATGTCCTGGAGGCGGATGATCCGGTTAGCCATGCTGCTCCTGGGCGACCTTCCTTTTGGTAGCCGCAGGCTTTAGCCTGCGCTTAAAGTCCCCCTTTCTTAAAGGGGGATTTAGGGGGATTATCAAGAGGTTATATTACCCATGGCCCTCTCCTGAATATGCTTCCCCAAGTAATCCGGCAACTCGTTTAAGGCGATAAATTTCGTCTCCTGCGAACCTCTTTCCTTGACCTCTGCCTGCCCTTGGTCCAGGGTCTTGGCCCCCACCACCACCCTGAAAGGCAGCCCCAGGAGGTCGCAGTCCTTAAACTTCACTCCCGGGCGCTCGTCCCGGTCATCCAACAGCACTTCCACCCCCGCGGCTTCGAGGTCGGCGTGCAGGCCCTCGACACACTCCCGGACCGCCGGGTCATTGAGGGAGATGGGGATGAGGCCGACCTGGAAAGGGGCCAGGGCCACGGGGAAGATGATGCCGTGGCCGTCATGGCCCTGCTCAATGGCCGCGGCCACGATGCGGCTCACCCCGATGCCGTAGCAACCCATATACAGATATTGCTCCTTGCCGTCGGCGTCCAGGTAGGTGGCCTTCAGGGCCTTGGAATACTTCAGGCCCAGCTTGAAGATGTGCCCCACCTCGATGCCCCGGAGGATCGTCAAGGCCCCCCGACACCGGGGACATGGGTCTTGTACGGTTATTGACCGGAGATCAGCCACCCCGGTGATCTTCAGGTCCCGGCCCGGGTTAACCTGCTTCAGGTGGTAGTTGTCCCGGTTGGCCCCGGTGACCATGGCGTTCATCCGGGCCACCGCCTGGTCGGCGTAGATGGGCAGCTTCAGGCCCACGGGGCCGGCAAAACCCACTTCGGCCCCGGTCAGTTCCTGGACCCGGATGAGCCCCGCCAGGATCAGGTCGGTGACCCCCAACCGGTTTTTCACCTTCACTTCGTTGACTTCGTGGTCCCCCCGGATCAGGACCGCCACCGGCCCGTCCTCCGTCTCATAGATCAGGGTCTTGACGATGTCTGCGGGCGTCACGTTTAAAAACGCCGCCACGTCCTCCACGGTGCGCACCTTGGGGGTGTGGACCGACTCCGGGGAGTCGCCCAGCGGGGGGCCAGGCTCGCCGGCGGCCACCGCCACCTCCGCCTTCTCCAGGTTGGCGGCGTAATCGCAACTGGCACACGAGGCCAACAGGTCTTCCCCGGTGTCGGCCAGGACCATGAATTCGTGGGAAAAGCTGCCGCCGATGGGGCCGGAATCCGCCTCCACCACCTTGAAGGACAGGCCGCAGCGGCTGAAAATGCGGTTATAGGCGTCATACATACGGCCGTAGCAGGCCTCGGCGCCGGCTTCAGCCGCGTCAAAGCTGTAGGCGTCCTTCATGATGAATTCCCGCCCCCGGATCAGTCCGAAGCGGGGCCGGATTTCATCCCGAAATTTCACCTGGATCTGGTAGAGATTGAGGGGCAGCTGCCGGTAGGAATGCACTTCTTTGCGCACCAGGTCGGTGATCACTTCCTCATGGGTAGGCCCGAAACAGCAGTCCCGGCCATGGCGGTCCTGGAAGCGCAGCAGCTCCTTGCCGTAAACCTGCCAGCGGCCGGACTCGTGCCACAGCTCCGCCGGCTGCACCGCGGGCATCAACACTTCCTGGGCCCCGGCCCGGTTCATCTCCTCCCGGACGATCCGCTCCACCTTGCGCAGCACCCTCAAACCCAGGGGCAGGTAATTATAGATCCCCGAGGCCAGCTTGCGAATCATCCCGGCCCGGAGCAGCAACCGGTGCGAGACCGCCTCGGCCTCCGCCGGGTTTTCTTTCAAAGTCGGTATCAGCAGTCGCGAAAACAGCATATTTCCCCCGTTTTTATTTTATCACATTCAGCTGACGATACGAATATCTTACGATATGAACTATCTTCCCCACAACCCCATTTGCGCCGGGGATGCCAATCTCCTGGGGCCTGGGCGCCGGCCGCATATCCGGTGCGGAGATCTGCGCACCCCTGCATCCCAAATCCGTGGTAAAGGAAACCGGCGGACCGGAGAGCTTCTGCTTTATGACTGAATGACTGACTCGTCGCAGTGTCGCCTCAGGAGAACCCCAGGTCCATTCATTGGTCAAAAAAAATTGAAAACCGGATGAACCAGATTTTTTTTTGTCGGCACGCCTGAGGGCGAACCTGAGGCTGAGATGCCCTCAACGTCAACTTCACTGGCTAAAAGTACCGTTATTTAAAATAGTTGAACATTTAGGAGACTGAGTCTCGGCACGGGGGCGCGGTCATTTATTATACCGGCCCGGGATAGTTTCGGAAAATGTAATGATAGGCCAAGGATTTTTTAACATTTTTATTGTCATCCTCCGGGATTTTGTGCTATCAAGGGGAAACTGCAACCTCAGGTGGACTCGGGCTTTGGGAATAAATCTCGCCCCGGCGCCTGGGGGACAAAAACAACTTAAAGGGGGGATGGGCGTCGGGGTACCCATTTTCTGAATTCCAGGCGAAGGTGTAATGGTCAAATAGTCAACCGCTAACCAGGAGGAAGGGAGAGAGCATTATGACCAAAGCAGAATTGATTGCACAAGTAGCGGGAGAGGCTCAGGTCAGGAAGGTGGACGCGGAAAAGGCCATCAACAGCTTGATCAGGATTGTTTCAGCAGCGCTCAAGTCCCAGGGCCGGTTGGCGCTGGCGGGCTTTGGCACCTTCATGGTGACGGAGCGCAAGGCCAGGGAAGGCCGGAATCCCCAGACCGGCAGCCCCATTAAGATTCCCGCCACCAAGGTGGTAAAATTTAAGCCTGGGAAACAACTGAAGGATTCCGTTAAGTAGGGAGCCAGGGCCAGGGCCGACCCGACTGCGCCCCCGGGAGTAAGTTCCTGGGGTCAGCGGCAGGTTAAGGCCGGGATCTCAGCCGGCTCCCTCCGGTAGAGCCCGGAAAGGTGGGAACGGTCCCCTGGTGGAATCTACTCCCGGGGTATAAGACAGCCGCGGCAGTTCCGGTGAGATGAGGGTCGCGCCTGCTTTTGAAGGTTCCCGGGGAGAACCCACGGGTTTACGGACGGGTGGGGGCCGCTCAACAGGTGGCGTGGCCCCTCAGACAATTCGGATAGAAATGGCGATTATTCAACGGGGTATCGGTTAGGGGTGAACCAGGAACCGGCCCGGGGCGTCCGTTGACCCGACCAGAACCCCAAAACCCCATCACCCATCGGTTTGGTTTAGAAAATAATGTGAGGGCGGGAATGCACCGGTTCCCGCCCTCACGTTATTTCGCTTACGTCAGATCCGCCAGCGCCTCCTCCAGGGCGGCCATGAGGGCCTCCTGATCCCCCGGCAGTAAAGTGCGCAGGTCCAGCAGCACCACCCCGCGTTCCACCCGGACGATGACCGGCGTAGCCGCCTGGCGCAACCTGGCTTCCAGTTCCTGGGGGGGCAGGGGGGGGGCGGTGATGGCCAGAGCCCGGCTGGGTAAGGGGGCCTGGGGCAAAGCCCCGCCCCCGGCCCGGCCTTGGCTCTCCACCACTTCCACCTTGAGGCGGTCCCCGAAGCGGCGTCGCATCCGCCGGGCCAGGGCGCGGGCCTGGCGGTCCAACTCCGCCACCGGCCGGGTCAGCATCCTGAGGGTGGGGATCTCCGCCAAAGCCCGGGGCTCCTCCAAATAAAGGCGCAGCGTGGCCTCCAGGGCCGTCAGGGTCATCTTGTCGGGACGCAGGGCCCGGGTTAGGGGGTTCTGCTTCAAGGCCCCCACCACTTCTCGGTTTCCCAGGATCAAACCGGCCTGGGGTCCGCCCAGGAGCTTGTCGCCGGAAAACAGCACCAGGTCGGCCCCGGCCTTAAGCGTCTCCTGCACCGTGGGCTCGCGCTCCAGACCGAACCGGCTCAAGTCCACCAGGCAGCCGCTGCCCAGGTCTTCCACGACTTTCAGGTCATAACGCCGCCCCAGGCCCACCATCTCCGCCAGGGTCACTTCATGGGTGAAACCCATGATGCGAAAGTTGCTGGGGTGGACCCGGAGGAGAACCGCGGTTTCCGAGGTGATGGCCTTCTCAAAGTCCTTGAGGTAAGTCTTGTTGGTGGTGCCCACTTCCCGGAGGATGGCGCCGCTGGCCGCCATGATCTCGGGCAGGCGGAAGGAGCCGCCGATCTCCACCAGCTGGCCCCGGGAAATGACCACTTCCCGGCCGGCGGCCAGGGTGTTCAGGGCCAGGAGCACCGCGGCGGCGTTGTTGTTGACCACCAGGACCCCCTCGGCCCCGGTCAACTCCTGGAGCACCCCCTCCAGGTGATCCTGCCGGGAGCCCCGGGTCCCTCGGGCCAGGTCGTACTCCAGGGTATTGTAGCGGCTGGCCACCTCCAGCAACGGCGCCAGGCAGGCCTCTCCCAGGGGCGAGCGCCCCAGGTTGGTGTGAATGACCACCCCCGTGGCGTTGACCACCCGGCGAAGCGACAGCTTGGCCGCAGCCAGAAGGGCCTCCCGGAGGTTTTGCAGCAGGGCTATTTCATCTAGCCGGGGTGGCAGCGCCTCCGGGGGCGTGGCGTTGATGCTCTGG
>JAGVPN010000342.1 GCA_020052215.1 Syntrophobacterales bacterium | reverse complement strand
CGAGTTGCGTTCAAAAGGCTATTTCTTGTAGCCGCAGGCTTTAGCCTGCGCCTGCACAGGCGAGACGCCTATGCCACCTGTTTGATTGCAACTTGGTATGACCACCCCCCCGGCCCTCCCCGCAAAATCATTCCGGCAGGCCCAGGAAAAGGCGCATTTTCTTCAAGACCTCCGGCCGGGCCGCGGGGTCGAAATCCCACATGGTGGTTTGCTGGGGAGCGTCTTTGTCGTCGTCCTGGCAGTCGCCGAAGCCGCAGACCGACGGCGTGGCCTTGGGAGGCCCCAGGATCTGGGCCAGGTGGTCGGTCACCTGCGCGATCTCCCCCTTGACCGGCCAGACGCTCAGGATCAGATGGTCCCTGGCGATGCGCAGGTGCAGGTTGAGGGCCCCCTCCGGGTCGGTATGCCCGGCTTCGACGCCCTCAAAGTTCGTTCCCCTTCGGTCCTCGATTATCTTGAAGTCAAATTTCACCGGTAACATATTTATTTATCCTTTGCCGGCGCATCGCAGGCACAGCAGCCCCTCAGGGGTCTCCCGATGCCAGTCTTGGAGCACCACGGCGCCGCAGTGTGAGCAGATCCCCAGAATGGCGGGCGGTCCCTGCCCCCAAACCGGATGTCCCTTGGGAGCCAGACCCAATTTTTGCCGGAGACGCCGCCACCATACCTGGAGAGATGGTAATTTCATGGGTTGCATTATAGCAGAGTTGCTGCTATTTTTCAGAACTCTGGCCTTTTGGCGGATAATCTACGCCAGGGCCGGGTGCTGCTACCCCAGCCCGAGGGCGGAGTTGGCAGGAGTTATGCATTTGCTTTTTAAAATTTTTCACGCTAACATGGAAAATCCAGATACTGGAAAAAAGCGGACATAATTCCGAAAATAGATAGAAAGGAGATAGGCGACATGCCCAAGGCAACGAAAAAACGCTATTGCTATGCCTTCGAGGAAGGCGACGGGACCAATAAAAAGCTGCTGGGAGGCAAGGGCGCCGGTCTGTGCACCATGACCCAGATTGGCCTGCCGGTGCCTCCGGGGTTCTGCATCACCACCGAGGCCAATATTGAATATTTGGAAGAGGGGGATAAATTCCCCGCCGGCCTCATGGATGAAGTCCACGAATTCATGGAGGCCCTGGAGAAAAAGACCGGCAAAGGCTTCGGCGACCCCAGCAAACCCTTATTAGTCTCAGTGCGCTCCGGTTCCGCCCTTTCCATGCCGGGCATGATGGACACCATCCTCAACCTGGGGCTAAATGACGAAACCGCCAAAGGCATGATCGCCCTGACCAAGAATGAACGCTTCGTCAACGACGCTTACCGCCGCTTCCTACAGCTTTTCGGCAAGATCGGCCTGGGAATCCCGGACGCCGAATTTGATAAGATTTTTGAAGAGGTCAAAGAGCAGCATCGCGCCCACGTGGATACCGAGCTCACTGCGGAAGCCCTGGCGGAGGTGGTGCAGAAATTTAAGGATGTCATCAAGCGCCTCACCGGCAAACCCTTTCCCCAGGACCCCTGGGCCCATCTCTTCCTGTCCATGGAGGGCGTTTTCAAGTCCTGGATGGGCAAACGGGCCGTGGACTACCGCCGCCAGTTCAATATTACTAAGGAGCTGGCCTACGGCACCGCGGTAAACATCTGCACCATGGTCTTCGGCAACATGGGGAACGATAGCGCCACCGGCGTCGGCTTCACCCGGGACCCGGGCACCGGCGAAAATAAACTCTACGGCGACTATCTGATCAACGCCCAGGGCGAAGACGTGGTGGCGGGGATCCGCACCCCCCGGCCCCTGAAAGAACTGCGCACGGACATGCCCGCGGTCTTTAAAGACCTGGAAAGAATGCACAATATCCTGGAAAAACACTACCGGGAAGTCCAGGACTTCGAGTTCACCATCGAGCAGGGCAAGCTCTACATGCTCCAGACCCGCAACGGCAAGATGAACGCCTGGGCCCTGGTCAAGACCTCGGTGGATATGGTCAAGGAAGGTTTGATCTCCGAGGAGGAGGCCCTGCTCAGGATCGAGCCGGACATGCTGGAGCAGTTCCTGCACCGCCGCATCGACCCGGACTTCAAGCATGAGGCTCTGGCCGTGGGCATCTCCGCCTCTCCGGGCGCGGCCATCGGCAAGGTGGTGTTCGACGCCGACCGGGCCGAGCGCCTGGGTAATGAGGGAGAAAAGATCATCCTCACCCGCATCGAGACCAAGCCGGAAGATATTCACGGCTTCTTTGCGGCCCAGGGCATCCTCACCAGCCGGGGCGGCAAGACCTCCCACGCCGCGGTGGTGGCCCGGGGCATGGGCAAACCCTGCGTCTCCGGGGTCGAAGGCCTGGATATCAATTATGACCTGAAAGAAGCCCGGGTGGGAGGCGTGGTCATCAAGGAAGGGGACATCATCACCCTCGACGGCACCAACGGCAAGTTCTTCATAGGCACGGTGCCCATGTTGGACCCGGAGCTTCCCAAGGACCTGGCCAAACTGATGGAGTGGGCCGACAAGCAGGCCAAAATCGAGGTCTGGGCCAACGCCGACACCCCGGACATGGCCGTCAAGGCCAGGCATCACGGCGCCAAGGGCATCGGCCTCTGCCGCACCGAGCGCATGTTCAACGAAGGGGACCGTCTGCCCCAGATGCGCAACCTGATCCTGGCGGACTCCCCGGAGGAACGGAAGCGCTGGGCCGACAAGCTCATGCCCATGCAGCGCGATGATTTCGTGCAAATCTTCCGCTCCATGGAAGGACTGCCCGTCACCATCCGGCTGCTGGATCCGCCGCTCCACGAATTTCTGCCCAGTGTTGAAGATCTCATCAACGAAGTCAACCGGCTCAAAGAATTCAGCGCCATCATCAACGCCCTGGAGCAGCTGCCCGGCACCGTCTCCATGCTGGACCCGGAGCTGTATAAATTCGTCCCCTCCATTGAGGCGGTGGCCCGGGAGTTAGGCGAAGTCAAGGCCAAGGGCCTGGATCAGAAACTCTTGCAGGATAAAGAAAAGGTGCTGCGCCGGGTCCGGGTGCTCCACGAATACAACCCCATGCTGGGCAACCGGGGGGTGCGCTGCGGCATCTCCTTCCCGGAAATCTATGACATGCAGATTCAGGCGATCTTCGAGGCCGCGGCCATTGCCCTGCGGGACAAGGTCGACGTCCGGCCGGAGATTATGGTGCCCAATGTCTGCACCCGCCAGGAGTTGGTATGGGTCAAACCCCGGGTGGAGAAGATTCATCAAGAGGTGGAAAAGCGCTACAATGTAAAAATTAAATACAAGTTCGGCACCATGGTGGAAATTGCCCGGGCCTG
>JAGVPN010000464.1 GCA_020052215.1 Syntrophobacterales bacterium | reverse complement strand
GTCATTTCGGGCGTCACCACTTCGGTCACCGGGGGTTCCTCGGCGGGGAGGGGCGGCGGGGCTTTGACGGTAGCCGCCTTCTTTTTGGAAGGCAGCGATACTACCCGGGCCACCGTTTCTTTGGGTTTCCGAGGCTTGGCCGCTTCTTTGGGAGGCGGCAGCGCCGCTTCGGCCTCCAGGGCACTCTCCGGGGGTGGTTCTATCGGGGTCACCGGCGGCGGCGCCACCCGCCGGCGGCGCTTGATATTATCGCCCACCCGCAGTTCCTCGACCCGAGGCGGCGCCGCGCTGATTACCTGTCGCGCCCGGACCACTATCGACTCGTCTAGAGAACTGAGATAGGTGAAATTTTCCTGCAGCCCCAAATCATCCTTAAGGCGCTGAATCAGCTCCCGTACTTCCATCTTGAGTTCCTTGGCCAAATTAACAATCCTGGTCTTGCCCATATATCTAACCTAACCCCCGATACTGATTTCGCCCTCGGCGCAGTAAAACCATCTTCTCAACCTTATTGAACCTCGGTCGGATCTTCAGCCTGATCAGCCCCTTCTTCCGGCCCGCTCTTTTTTCCCATTTCCTGGGCTGCGGCGATGAGCGTCGCGGCCTTCTTTTCAGTCAAGCCGGTGGACTGGGTCAGCTCTTCCCAATTGGTTTCCGCTACCTCCCGGGCCGAGGTGTATCCCGCCTCATGCAAGAGGCTGGCGGTGATTTCACCTACCCCGGGGATGCTCAGCAGCGAGAGATAACCTTCTTTTAAGGATTTAGAGTACTTGGATTCACTCTTGACGTCTATTTTCCATCCTACCAGCCGGGAGGCCAGCCGGACATTTTGCCCTCGCTTGCCGATGGCCAGGGACAGCTGGTCATCCGGCACGATTACCTCCATGGTCTGGCTCTCCTTGCTCAGGATGATGCGGCTCACCTGGGCCGGCGACAGGGCATTGGTGGCAAACTTGGCCGGGTCGGGATGCCAGGGAATGATGTCGATCTTCTCGCCCCTCAACTCCTGCACGATATTCTGGACCCTGGCCCCCTTCATGCCGACGCAGGCGCCCACCGGGTCCACGTCCGAGTCCCGGGAGGATACCGCAATCTTGGAACGGCTCCCGGGCTCCCGGGCGCAGCCCAGGACCTGCACGATGCCTTCGGAAATCTCCGGCACCTCGGAGTTGAACAGGGCCAACAGGAACTGGGGGTGGGTCCGGGACAAAATGATCTGGGGTCCCCGGGTCTGCCGCTTCACGTCCAGGACGTAAGCCCGGAGGCGCTCCCCTTTGTGGTAAATTTCCCGGGGGACCTGCTCCATGGGCGGCACCAGCGCCTCGGTGCGCCCTAAATTGACGATGATGCCCTCGGAGTCCAGGCGCTGCACGATGCCGTTCATGATGTCGCCTTTGCGGTCCTTGTAGTCTTCATACACCAAGTCCCGCTCGGCATCCTTCATGCGCTGCATGATCACCTGCTTGGCCGACTGGGCCGCAATGCGCCCAAACGCCGAGGCGTCCATCTTGAAGCCCAGGCTGTCCCCCACCTCGCATTCCGGGTCCTGTTGCCGGCCCTCCTCCAGGGAAATCTCTTGGCCAGGGTCCTTGACCTCGGCCACTACTGCCTTATACTGAAAGACCTCGATCTCCCCGGTTTCGTCCCGGTATTCCACCTCGATTTCCAGGCGCGGCCCGTGCTTCTTCTTGGCCGCCGAACGGATGGCGTCCTTGATGGCGCCGACGAGCAGCTCCTTATCAATCCCCTTGTCGCGGCTTACCTGGTCAATGATCCGTTTCAATTCCAGATTCATGAGAGGTGCTTAGCCCTCCTTGCTAATTTTTTTCAGGTCGATGTCCAGCCGGGCCCGGGCGATTTCATCCAAGGGGATGCGTAACACACTCTCGCCCTCCTTGAGGCACACCTGATCGTCTTCCAGGCCCTGGAGGATGCCGCTGTGCACCTGGCGGCCTTCCCAGGGGGCCCGGGTGGTGATCCGCACCAGCCGGCCCACATAACGCTGATAATCCTGGGGCTTCTTCAAGGCCCGGGTCAGGCCCGGCGACGACACCTCCAGGGTGTAGGACCCGGGAATGACGTCATGGACCTCCAACAGGCCCCCCACCATCCGGCTGATCCTGGTTATCTCCTCCAGGGTGATGCCCCCGGGCCGGTCCACAAACAGACGCAAAATGCCCCGGCCCCGCTTGGGGTGGCCGTATTGCAACTCCACCAACTCCCCGCCCTGGGATTCTACCAGGGGCTGGATCAACTCCTCCAACCGGGAGATTATGGCTGCTTTCGGGGTCGTTTCTCCTGGCAAAACCTGCCCCGTTTCGGTTTTTTTCATGATCAATCCAGCGGTTGAAAAACTGCCTTTTTCATTAACTGGTCATTCTAAAGGCCGCAAACTGAATTCGATAATCAGCCAGCCTTGGTCTCCTCCTGAGCCATTTCGGCCTTTAAGTCCTCCCAATCAACCCTGGGCTCGTGCTTCCGTGAATGGGATACCAGGACATCATAGATATCTTCCCACAGCTCCCCCCACTCCGAAAGATCGATGAGAACGGCTTTTTTCTTACCGGTTTCATCTATGACAAACTGGATGCCCTTCATGTTTATATCCTCTTTGATATCTCGAACCTTTGAACATAACCATTCATTCTGGCAATAAAAAAAGCGGGCCGCGGCCCACTTCCGGGAAATTCCAAGAATAATTAATCTCGGGGCGCCCCAGAGCAACTACTTATCTCCGCCCTCAAAGTAAGCCGGCCTTCCTGCCCCTTACTGCCGGCCCCCTCGATGGGGGAAGCGGGTCTCCCCGGCGGACCGGTTGGCCTCAATCGCCAACCGTCTCGCCCCCGGGGCTGGAGCGGGCAACGGGATTCGAACCCGCGACACCAAGCTTGGGAAGCTTGTACTCTACCAGCTGAGCTATGCCCGCTCAACGCTCAACAAGTATGTTTAATAAATTTCAGCAAAAATGTCAAGGCTTTTTCCGGCCTGCGCCTGGATTCGCCAACCTCGCCCGCCGGTCTTCCACTTCTTTCCCCCTTCGCTTAAAAAATCTCAAACCAGCTTTAAGTTATTTCGAAGTAGCGCCGATAGGGCTAGTAAATCTTGGCCCGGAGCTCAACTATGGGAACAGTGAAAACCGTTTGCCGTGCAAAACCGGCGTGGCTGGCCGCCGGCCCCTGCTTTATTCTCCTGGGATTGATCGCCCTGTTGCTGCTTGCCGCCCCGGCCCGGGGGCAAGACCTCTGGCCCCATGAAAACCTGAAGATGCCCGACGGCCTCATCAAGTCCGGCTGGCTCCCGTCCCAGTGCCCCCTGCCGCCGGCCTCCGTTTTCTTCTTGCAAACCAATCTCCGTAAGTATCTGGAGACCTGGCCGACGCCAGGGTCCACTACTACCGAAGCTTGGCCGGAATATGTCCCGGAGGATGGGGAAGACCTGGATTAGCGGTAGGTTATCAAAAGCTCAGGTTCGCCGCGCTCAGGCCGGCGCCGCCAAAATTTTTGCCTTGGCTCTCTGGTTTAAACCAGTTGTCTTCAGATGCACCCGCCGCACAGGCCGTCGATATCACCGGCGTGCAGGTTGCAGAAATCCTGCCCGCACTTGGTGCAGTCATCCACATACGGCTCCAGGCAAAAGTCGCATTGGCGCTCCCGCTCCACCCGGTAATCGTCGTGGTGCCGCGGTTTTTCGAGATTATGGCTATCCTTCAGATGCGCCAAGATCTCCGCCTCGCTCACTTCCCGGTCTCGATTCCATCTGGATTCCAGACCGCAATGACTACAGGTCGCACGGTGCCGCCACATGATCTCTTCCTTTAGCGTAATTCCTCAGGCGGACCGAAGGGACGCCCCTCCCGGCTTTGCCGTCGCCACGCCTCAGTGCGGCGCCAGGGCCCGGCGGGCCGCGGCGATGTCCGCGTGGATCTGGGCCGACAGTGCCTCCAGGGAGGGGAAGCGCTGTTCCTCCCTAAGGCGTGTGACGAATTGCACTTCGAGAGCTTCGCCATATAGGTCGCCGGAGAACTCCATGAGGTGGACTTCCAGGGAGAGTTCGGCATTGTCAAAGGTGGGACAGGTGCCCAGGTTGGCCACCCCGGGCAGAATGGCGTCGCCCCGGCGGACCCAGACGGCATAAATGCCGCAGGACGGCAGCAGTTCATTGGGGGTGAGGATGTTGGCCGTGGGCACTCCCAGGAGCTTGGCCCCCCGCCCTTTGCCCTGGACCACCCGGCCGATCACCCCGTAGGGGCGGCCCAGGAGGCGCCCGGCCTCCGTCACTTTGCCCAGGCGCAGCATGGCCCGGATCAGGGAGCTGCTCACCACCGCGCGGTCCACTTCCACGGCCCAAACTACCTGCACGGTGAACCCGTGCATCTCCCCCATTTCCTTGAGGAGATCGATATTGCCTTCCCGGCCCCGGCCAAAACAGTAGTCATGGCCCACCACCACTTCCCGGGCGTGGAGGCGGTCACAAAAATATTGCTTCACGAACTCCCGGGCCGGCAGCGCCGCAAATTTCTGGGTAAAGGGCAGGACCACCACCGCATCCAGCCCGGATTCGGACAACAGCTGCAACTTCTGGTCCTGGGTGGTGAGCAGCGGCAACTTCACTTCCGGCCGCAGCACCTTCACGGGATGGGGGTTGAAGGTTACGGCCACGGCCTGTCCCCCCAGCTCCCGGGCCCGCTGGCACACCCGGGCCAGGATGGCCCGGTGGCCCAGATGGACTCCGTCAAAGTTGCCGATGGTAGCCACTGTCCGAGAAAAACCTGTCTCCCCCGGGGGGAGATCATCATAAACCATCAACGCGTCGCCTTTCGCAATTTGGCCTTGACAATATTAATCGTAAAATTATATATATTTTAATTGGAAATTGCCAGGGTGAAGCGTTGCGGATTATCCCCGGCATCCGGCCGAAGTGGCGGAACTGGTAGACGCGCTGGGTTCAGGGTCCAGTGAGGGTTTCCTCGTCGGGGTTCAAATCCCCGCTTCGGCACCAGTAAAATCGAGGGTTTAAGGTTCAAAACCTTGAACCCTTTCT
>JAGVPN010000277.1 GCA_020052215.1 Syntrophobacterales bacterium | reverse complement strand
ACGGAAATATTAGAGGGGAGAATTTGGTAGCCGCAGGCTTTAGCCTGCGCCTGCACAGGCGAGACGCCTGTGCCACCAAGAAAATGCAAACACCGCAGTCTCCCCATTTGAATACTCTACTTTTGACATAAAATTTGGTATATGAGGAGACCGCCATGCGCCTGGGTATAGCCGCGGATCACGGTGGCTTCGAACTGAAGGAACAACTGAAACAGGAACTCAAGACCCTGGGCCACGAGGTGGTGGACTTCGGCGCCTATGAGTATGCCCCCCAGGACGACTACCCCGATTTGGTGGCGCCCCTGGCCCGGGCGGTGGCCCAAGGCAAGGTGGAGCGAGGCGTGGCCGTTTGCGGCAGCGGCGTGGGCGCCTGCGTGGCGGTGAACAAGGTGCCGGGAGCGCGGGGGGCGCTGATCACCGACCCCTACTCCGCCCACCAGGGGGTGGAGGACGACGACATGAACATTATCTGCCTGGGTGGCCGGATTACCTGTTACGCCCTGGCCTGGGAGCTGATCCAAACCTTCTTGAAGGCCGGCTTCAAGGGGACGGAGCGCTTCAAACGCCGCCTCGATAAGGTCAAGGCGCTGGAAAACCAGGATAAACCGGCATGAACGTGAACCCCTGGCGGCAGTTGAGTCCCTTTGGCCAGAGCATCTGGCTCCACGTCATTCATCACACCGACTTCGAGGGCACCCGCTCCACCCTACGAAAGACTTTTCGGAGCAGAGTAAGGAATGGTTAAGGCGAATCCATCAGTGGAGAAGGTTATGAGCCACCAGGGGTGTGACATCGGCCTGATCGGCCTGGGGACCATGGGGCGCAATTTTGTCCTGAACATGGCGGACCACGGTTTTTCAGTGGGCGTGTATAACCGGACCACTGAGAAGACCAAGGAATTTATGGAAACCGAGGCAGGTTCCCGCCCCATCAAAGCCGGTTATGACTTGCAGGAGTTTGTTGGCCTGCTGAAGCCGCCCCGGAATCTGATCATACTGGTGGCGGCCGGCGACCCGGTGGATGCGCTGATCCGGGAACTGCTGCCCTGGCTCGCCCCCGGCGACCTGATCATCGACGGCGGCAACTCCCATTTCACCGATACCAACCGGCGTTTCAAATTCCTGGCCGGGAAAAATCTTAACTTCATGGGTATGGGGATCTCCGGAGGGCAAGCCGGGGCCCGCTATGGCCCCAGCCTGATGCCCGGCGGCTCCCGGGAGGTTTACGACCGGGTGGCCCCAATCCTGGAGGCGGCCGCGGCCCAGGTCAAGGGCGAGCCCTGCGTCACCTATCTGGGGCCGCGCTCCGCCGGCCACTACATCAAGATGGTCCACAACGGCATCGAGTATGGCCTCATGGAACTGATCGCCGAGACCTATGATCTCCTGAAGCGGGGCCTGGGCCTGACGCCGGCAGAGTTGGCCCTTATCTACGACCGCTGGAACCGGGAGGATCTCAACTCCTTTCTCCTGGAAATTACCGCCAAGATCTTTACCCGGAAGGATGACCGCACCGGCAAGTTCCTGGTGGATATGATCCTGGACAAGGCCAAGCAGAAAGGCACCGGCAGGTGGACCTCCTGGGACGCCATGGACCTGCAGGTGGGGACGCCCACCCTGGACGCGGCGGTGGTCATGCGGGATATGTCGGGCTACAAGGAGGAACGCCGGAGTGCGGCCCGGTTCCTGACCGGGCCCACCCCCGCCTTCCCGGGAGATCGGCAGCGCTGCATCGGCCAGGTGAAAAACGCCCTGTACGCCGGCATGATCGCCACCTATGCCCAGGGCATGGCCCTGCTCCAGAAGGCCTCCATCACCTATGATTATGGCCTGGATCTGGAGGCCGTGGCCCGCATCTGGCGGGGCGGCTGCATCATCCGGGCGGCGTTGCTGGAAGACATCCGCACGGCTTACAAAACCAGGCCGGACCTCCCCAACCTCCTCATGGACCCCCACCTGGGCCAGGAATTCATGAGCCGGCAGGCGGATTTGCGGGAAGTGGTGAAGGCGGCCGCCACCCTGGGGCTGCCGGCCCCGGGCTTGATGGTGACCCTAAGCTACTTCGACGCCTACCGCAGCACCGTGCTTTCGGCCAACCTGATCCAGGCCCAGCGGGATTTCTTCGGGGCGCACACCTATGAGCGCCTCGACGCCCCCGGCGCCTTCCACACCGAGTGGGAAGAGTAGGGGCGCACCTGGGTGTGCGCCCTCAGGGGGGACACGCAGGTCCCCCCCTACAAAAATTGTCCAGTGATCGCCAAATGGTATAAGGAGGTCTTATGGGAACCGATCAACGGCCGGAGCCCACGGTCTTCCTCTTCTTCGGGGGCGCCGGCCACCGGCACACCACCGACAAGGAATTCCGCCGACGCCTCCGGGAGGGCACGGATACATTTTCCCGCCGGGGCCAGACCACGGACGGTGCCAGGAAGACCAGCCCGGCTGCCGGGTCACCATGGTGCAGCCATGATCCAGGTCTATCCTGACCCCGAATCCTTGAGTCGGGCCGCCGCGGCCTTGCTGGTGACCCAGGCTAATCTGGCCGTGGCCGCCCGGGGCCGGTTCAGCGTGGCCCTCTCGGGGGGCACTACCCCCCGGCGCACCTATGAACTGCTGGCCGCCCCGCCCTGGGTGGATCAGGGGCCCTGGGGCCGGGTGCACGTCTTCTGGGGGGACGAGCGCTGCGTGCCTCTTACCGACCCCCGGAGCAACGCCCGCCTGGCGAAGGAAGCCTGGCTGGACCGCGTGCCCATCCCCGCTGACCAGATTCACCCGCTGAACTGCGCCCGGGACCCGGCCGACGCGGCCCGGCAGTATGAAGCGCAGCTTCGGGAGTTCTTTGCCGGGCAGCCCCCCCGGCTGGACCTGGTCCTCCTGGGTCTGGGAGACGATGGGCACACCGCCTCGCTGTTCCCGGGCGCCCCGGTGCTTAAGGAAGGCGAGCGCTGGGCCGCCGCAGTCTGCCTGGCAGAACCAGACCTCCACCGGGTGACGTTGACGGCCCCCCTGATCAACCAGGCGGCGATGGTGGCCTTCCTGGTGGCGGGAAAGTCCAAGGCGGACGTCTTACGGGAAGTGCTGCACGGCCCCTATGACCCAGAGCGCCTGCCGGCCCAACTCATCCAGCCGCAACCGGGGAAGCTCTTTTGGCTGACTGACCAGGAGGCCGCGGCCCTGGTCCCGGCCGGATAACGCCAGCCGTTTCCTGAGGAAGGCTCAGCCGGCGCTTTCTCCTTTGGCGGAACCATGCCGGGTATCTTTACCCCTTATACCAAGTTGCCGTCAAACAAGTAATAATCCGAATTGTAGGGGCGGTTCGCGAACCGCCCCTACGGTGGTTGCGACCATAAAGCCAGAATT
>JAGVPN010000397.1 GCA_020052215.1 Syntrophobacterales bacterium | reverse complement strand
CCGGCCCACGCCGGGATGCCGGCGGGGTCCCGCAGTTTCAGGCTCTTGTCGCCCTTTTTCACCTGCGCGGCGATAATAGCCGGTTTCCCTTGAAAGGTGGTTTGGGAGCCGGTGATCTCCACCTGATCCTGGGGCGCGAAGGTGAGGTCTTGTTTTGCGATGAACCAACCGGGGCCCAGGTACACCAGGATGGTCTCCTTGGCCGTTTTCAGGGTCAGGCTCACCCCGGAATCCCTGCCCCGGTCGGTGATCTTGTCCACCGCTACGACTGCACCGTTTACCGTCCCCACGGTTTTCGGGTCGTACATCCGGTCGTACCCGGCCCCTCCTCCCGGCCCCGGGCCCCCCTGGGGTTCGGACCCGCAGGCCATGGTGAGAGCCAGGATGAGCACCAAAGCCGCCATCGGACCGTTTCCTTTCATCCCTCTGATCTCCTTAGATGGGTTTCTCCGGCGGGGCGGGGCCTCCGGACCCGTGTGGCAAATCTTTTAGAACTCGGGTCACTTCATAGTTCCCATTTTGCAGAGGCCGTTCCTGGACTGGCAATGAATTCGCCGTGGTTGGTATAATTAAATATTTTATCGCATCTGGTTTCCTGGACACAAGTTTTTTTAAGCCGCCCTGGCGAGTGAGTCCTGAGCCAACCATTCCGCCCTGGCCTACCATAGGACCTACGGCGCAATATCGTCGGCTGGTCCTCCATGCGCTATCTGGTGCCGGCGACAGTTGACCACCCATAGTCCATTCCCCGGCATCGGGCTCCAGGCCTCGAGGAACTGGAACGCATGTCTTCTGAACCTCCAAAGACAGTTAGCTGTGGGGAAACTCATGAAACTTGGGGAGTGCTATGATCCGAGACTTATCAACGAGGCCCAAAAATTCACGTATCTATTTCCTATGAATTGAATATTTTAAAAAAAGGATGTATGTTAGATCTCACCACGGGCGGTTGCAACTTATCAATATCAAATAGCTTTCGGGAGAATGGTCTATGGCTGAAACCGATGGGCAAAATGAACTTTCGCACCGACAGTTAGCCAAGTGCCCCACCGGCATCACGGGGATGGATGAGATCACTGGCGGGGGCCTGCCCCGGGGGCGCCCCACCCTGGTATGCGGCGGCGCCGGTTGCGGTAAGACCCTGCTGAGCATGGAGTTTGTGGTGCGGGGGGCCGTCAATTACGGTGAACCCGGCGTGTTCATGTCTTTTGAGGAAACCTCGGAGGAACTGGCCAAGAACGTAGCCTCCATGGGTTTCGACCTGGCGGACCTGGAAAAACAAAAGCTCCTCGCCCTGGATTTCGTTTATATCGAGCGCCACGAAATCGAAGAGACCGGTGAGTACGATCTGGAGGGCCTCTTCATCCGCCTGGGGCACGCCATTGACTCCGTGGGGGCCAAACGGGTGGTGCTGGACACGGTGGAAGCCCTGTTCGCAGGATTCCCCAACGAGCTCATCCTGCGCTCCGAGTTGCGCCGCCTCTTCCGTTGGCTGAAGGACAAGGGCGTCACCACCTTGATCACCGGAGAGCGGGGCGAAGGAACCCTGACCCGCCACGGCATCGAGGAATACGTCTCCGATGCGGTTTTGCTCCTGGATCACCGGGTGGTGGACCAGATCGCCACCCGTCGCCTGCGGTTCATCAAATACCGGGGCTCCGTGCACGGCACCGATGAATACCCCTTCTTGATAGACGAAAGCGGCTTTTCCATCCTGCCCGTCACCTCCCTGACGCTGGATCACGCGGTAACCAGCGAACGCGTCTCCACCGGCATCCCGCGCCTGGATGGCATGTTGGGGGGCCAGGGGTATTACCGGGGCAGCAGCCTCCTGATCTCCGGCACCGCCGGCTCCGGCAAGACCTCCCTGGCGGCTTACTTCGCCGACGCCGCCTGCCGCCGGGGCGAGCGTTGCCTCTACCTGGCCTTCGAGGAATCCCAGAACCAGATCATCCGCAACATGCGCTCCATCGGGCTTGACCTGGAGCCCTGGGTCAAGCAAGGGTTGCTCAAGTTCCATGCCGCTCGTTCCACCCTCTACGGCCTGGAGATGCACCTGGCCATGATCCACAAGCTGGCCAACGACTTTCAGCCCGCCACGGTAATCATGGACCCCATTACCAACCTGTCCATTGTGGCCAGCCTCAACGAAGTGAAGTCGGTGCTCATGCGCCTGGTGGATTTTTTCAAGAACCGGCAAATCACCATCCTGTTTACCAACCTGACCCATTCGGGAGAGTTGGAGGCGACCACGCTCGGGGTTTCCTCCCTCATGGACACCTGGCTGCTGCTCTTGAGCGTGGAGAGCAGCGGCGAGCGCAACCGGGTCTTCCATCTCTTGAAGTCCCGGGGCATGGCCCACTCCAACCAGATGCGGGAATTTATCATCACCGATAAGGGCATCGACCTGGTGGACGTCTATCTGGGCCCCGGCGGGGTCTTCACCGGCGCGGCCCGGCTGCAACAAAAGGCCCAGGAGAAGGGAGCGGCTCTGGCCACCCAAGAGGAACTGGAGCGCCGTCGCCGCGTTCTCGACCGCAAGCGCCAGATCATGGAAGCCCAGGTCGCGGCCTTGCAGGCGGAGATTAGCGCCGAAGAAGAGGAACTGCAGGCGCTGCAGGATAAGAGCAAGCTTCAGCAAAAGACTGCCGGAGAGGAAAGAGAGCGGCTGGCCTTGGCCCGACAAGCCGATTCCCCGGAGTTCAAAGAGGGAGAATAAACCGATGCCCAAAGAAAAAGATTATGAACTGCGGCTCTACGTGGCGGGAATGACGCCTAAGTGCCTGGCTGCGTTTACCAACCTCAAGAAAATCTGCGAAGAGCATCTGGAAGGGCGGTACTCCATCCAGGTCATCGATCTCCTGGAGAACCCGAAATTAGCTCAGGGTGATCAGATTCTGGCCATCCCCACCCTGGTGCGCAAGCTCCCCGAGCCGGTGCGCAAGATTATCGGCGACCTCTCCAACACCGAAAAGGTCCTGGTAGGGCTGGACTTGCGGGAGCGGATTTGAAAAGCGGTTTTCCGTTTTCCGTTTACCGTTTTCCGAAACTCGAATTATCTTGTTGAAGGACATATTACTTAAATTTACCTTTCAAACGCAACTAATTGGCTCTATATATATTTGAAATTACTTATTTTTTGTACGGAAAACGGAAAACGGTATTATTCGGGGGTCAGCATGGACGAGCCCAAAATAAAGGAACTGGAAGATGCCTTGAAAGAGCGGGAGACCGGCCACTATGTCTTGCGCCTCTATGTGGCCGGCCTTAACAGAATATCCCTCCGGGCCATTGAAAACCTCAAAAAAATCTGTGAAGAGAACTTGCAGGGACGCTACGAGCTGGAGGTGATCGATATTTACCAGCAGCCGGTCCTGGCCAAGGGTGAGCAGATTATCGCCACTCCCACCCTCATCAAGCAGTTGCCGCCGCCGCTAAGGAGGTTCATCGGCGACCTGTCCCAGACGGAAAAGATCCTGGTGGGGCTGGATTTGAGACCTAAAAAATAGTTTTCCGTTTTCAGTCAAAAAACAGTTATCAGTTTTCGGTTTTCAGTTTTCAGTAAGGACAAAAAGAGATGGGTGAGAAAGTTGTTAAATCCCGTTCATATCGTGATTTGGAGGTTTGGAAATCTGCGGTTGCTTTTGTTAAGGAAATTTATCTGATAACCGCCAAATTTCCTCCGTCGGAGATTTATGGCTTGACCGGTCAGATCAGAAGGG
>JAGVPN010000326.1 GCA_020052215.1 Syntrophobacterales bacterium | reverse complement strand
CACTTGCCGGTGATTACGCGCGACCGCATGGTGGGGTGGATCACCTCCCGGGACTTGCGGGAGGTGCTCCTGGCCTCTATGCTGGAAGAAATCAAGGTGGGAGACGTGATGGTCCAGGCTCCCCTGAGCGTCACTCCCGACACCGAGGTGGAGGAGGCGGCCCGCCTGATTCATGAACATAAAATCGGCGGCATGCCGGTGATGGAAGGTGAAAAGTTGGTGGGGGTCATCACCATGCCGGACCTGATCTCCGCCTTTATCGCCATGCTGGGCCTGCTCAAGAGCTCCTCGCGCCTGGACCTCCTCCTGCAAAACCGGTCAGAGGCCCTGGACGCGGCCGCCCGCCTCATCAAGGAGGCGGGGGGCAAGGTCATCAACGTGGCCCTGGGGCCCATCAAGGGCGATAAGCGGCCTTACTATTTCCGCCTGGAAAAAGTCAACCTGGAACCCATCGTCAACACCTTGAAGCAGCAGGGTTACGTGGTTCTGGATACCATTGCCTGATACCGGCCCGAAACCGGCCGGGGAAAATGCGGCTTTTACCGGATGCGGGGTTGACGTCCCCCGGGGGAGCCGGCGGTCTTTTCCGGCAGAGGGAAAGTTTCCGGGCCGGCAACCCGGTTTTTTCCGGCTTGCTTGGCCCGGTAATGGGCTTCATCCGCTTCCTTTATCAGGTCTTCCGTACTCATCTCCAGCCCTAGCCCCGCCACGCCCATACTGACCGTAACCTTGAGCCTTTGTTCCAGCCGGTTCATGGAAGACTGGGCGACGCTTTGGCGCAATCTATCGGCCAGCACCATGGCCTGATCCTGGGGCGTTTGGGTCAAGAGCATGACAAATTCGTCGCCGCCGTAGCGGCAAACCAAGTCGGCCTGACGAATCCCCTTCTTCAGGATAGCCGCCACCTGCCGCAAGATTTTATCACCCTTCAAGTGGCCCAGGGTGTCGTTGACCCGCTTGAAATCATCGATGTCCAGGAAAAGCAGAGCCAGCGGGGTCTTGTAGCGGCGGCTCTTCTCTACCTCATAGTGGAGCGCTTCCTTAAAATAGCCGTAATTATACAGGCCGGTCAATGAATCCCGGATGGCCATGCTCTTCACCTGGTCGAAGAGCACCAGATTCTTGATGCCGGCCTCCCCCTGGAGAATGAAGATCCGGAAGAGTTCGGCTTCCTCGGAAGTGAGAGGCTCGTGACGTCCGGCCCCCGCCGCCAGAATGACTTTACCCACCTTGAGCCGCTCCCACAGCATGGCGGGGAGCGGCGTCCCGGCGGCAACCGTGGCGGGGTCAGGCGCCAATTGCCCTTGCAGCAAGTCTTGAAAGGTCTGATACGTGGCCTCCGGGACGTCCACCCGGCGCCGATAGGCCGACAGGGGCAACGCCCCTTCCGGGCCCTGGAGTTCCAGGCCCAACACTTCCAGGGGGAGGCTGTCCCAGATGAGATTGACCAGCCCCCGGACGAGCTGGTCCCAGGTAAGGGGGCCGGCCAGGGTCTCGGCAATTTGCCTTACCTGGGTCAGTTCCCGGGCCCTTCGATTGACCAGCTCTTCCTGGGCTTTCGAGATGTTTGCCACCAGTTCCCGGTTTTCCAGGGCTAAGAAGCGCCGTTCCAGGGCCCGGGCCACCACGGCCTGGATCTCGGCCAGGCGCAGGTCCGCTTTCAGCAGGTAGTCATAGGCCCCCAGGCGCAAGGCCTGGACCGCGCTCTCCAGGCCGGCATGGCCGGTGAACAGAATAACTTCCGTATCCGGGGTGTGGGCCTTGAGGAGGAAGAGGATCTCCAGGCCGGAGTAACCGGGGAGCATCAGGTCCAGGAGGGCCACAGCGAATTCCTGTTCTTGCATGGCGGCCATGGCCTCATGGCCGTCCGCCGCCGCGGTCACCGCATACCCCTGGCCGGTCAGAAACTCCTGGAGCGTTTCCCGCAACTGGCGGTCATCATCCGCCAGGAGAATTTTTTCTCCTGCCATCAGTGCCAGCCCTCCGAAGAAATCACCGTATCCTGGTGAAAGTTTTGATCGTCCACCCGGGGGTAGTCCAGGTTATAGTGCAGCCCCCGGCTTTCTTTGCGCCTCAGGGCCATGCGGATAATGAGGTCGGCCACCGTGGCGATATTGCGCAACTCCAAGAGATCGCTGGTGATAATAAAGTTCCAGTAATACTCCTGGATTTCCTGCTGGATCAAGTCGATCCGGTGTTGGGCCCGGAGCAGCCGCCGGTCGGTGCGGACGATACCCACGTAGTTCCACATAAACCGGCGGATTTCATCCCAGTTGTGGGACACCACCACGGCCTCTTCGCTGTCGGTGGCGCCGAAGGGGTTCCACTCCGGCACCGGCGAACTGGGCTTGGCCAGGAGATCGGCCAGCGTCTCTTTGGCCGCGTGCGCCGCCTGGTGCGAAAAGACCAGGGCCTCCAACAGGGAGTTGCTGGCCAGGCGGTTGGCGCCATGCAGGCCGGTCATGGACACCTCCCCCACCGCGTAGAGGTTGGAGATGTTGGTGCGGCCCCAAACGTCCGTCACCACCCCGCCGCACATATAGTGGGCCGCAGGCACCACCGGGATGGGCTCATTGGTGATATCGACGCCGTACTTCAGACACTCCTGATAGATATTGGGAAAGCGGCTCCTGACGAAATCCGCCGGCTTGCGGCTGATGTCCAGATAGACGCAGTCCGCCCCGGTCTTTTTCATCTCCAGGTCGATGGCCCGGGCCACCGTGTCCCGGGGGGCCAGGTCTTTCAAGGGGTGGTACTTTTCCATGAAGGCCCGGCCGGTCCGGTCGATGAGGATGGCCCCTTCGCCCCGGAGCGCCTCGGAGATGAGGAAATTCTTGGCCGCCATGTGATAGAGGCAGGTGGGGTGGAATTGGACGAATTCCATGTTGCCGATCCAGGCCCCGGCCCGGTAGGCCATGGAGATGCCGTCTCCCGTGGCGATGTCCGGGTTGCTGGTGTAGAGATAGACCTTGCCCACCCCCCCGGTGGCCAGGAGGGTGATGGCGGCCGCAAAGGTGTCCACCTCCCCGGTCAGGGTGTTCAGGACGTAGGCCCCCAGGCAGGACTCTTCGGCGTTGGCCACCACCGCGCCCCGGCGCACCAGGCGCTGGCGGGTGACCAGGTCCACCCCCATGTGGTTTTCAAACACCTGGATATTGGGGTGGGCCAGGACCTGCTCCGACAAGATGCGCTCCACTTCGGCCCCGGTCATGTCCTGGGCGTGAATCACCCGCCGGTGGGAATGGCCGCCTTCCCGGCCCAAATCATAGCCGTTGTCCTTGCCCAGGTCGAAATGGGCCCCCAGGTCGATCAACTCCCGGATGCGGGCCGGACCCTGGCGGACCACCAACTCGACGATGTCCGGGTGGGACAGGCCTTCCCCGGTGGTCAGGGTGTCCTGAATGTGGTATTCGAAGCGGTCATCCGGCCCCAGGACCGCGGCGATGCCGCCCTGGGCCTTGCTGGTGGAGGTCTCCGTCAGGCCCTTTTTAGTTATCAGGTTGACCCGGGCAAACTCCGCCACCTTCAAGGCATAACCCAATCCCGCCAGCCCTGAACCGATTACCAGAATATCCGAGGTGTGTTCCAAATCCGGGTCCTTTGTGAGAAGCGGTCAGCTCTATACTACATGATTTCCCACTCGTTCCCAAGTTGTACTTGGGAACGAGAAGAATGCAGCCGTTTTCCCAGATTATAGCAGGCTTTTAGACACTGGGAAAAATGGCATTCTTCATTCGTTTCCAATCGGAAGAGACCCGATCCACGCCTCGGGTGTTCTGAGCAAGTTGCGCAGTGTGGGCTTGACACCAAATTTGACTCCTGTCGACCCTGAATGGAGACTCAATCGCTAAGTCCCGTTTCGGCCAACCCTCATAATCACAGGCGCGGCGAATTGCATTGAACGTATTTTGTCCTATGCACACGACAAGTTTTGGGCAGACAATCTTGATTTGCGGCAAGGCAAACTCTTGAGCGGCACGAACCAAATCTTTTTGACGGATGGGCGCATTTAAGGCGCCAGGCTTAATGAAAGGAAATAGGTTTGTAGCATAGATATCTTTAAGTTTAAATCCGAAGTGAGCGTCCAGTAAACGGATCAGGTTTATGTTCGTGCGATTGGACGGCGTATAACCATACTTAATGGCCTCTAAATCTTTTGGGCCGCTGATCGCTAAGACGGAGCTCCAGTCTTGAAGAATAACCATTATATCCGAATCGACGTTATGCGCACTCTTTGTGTAAGGTGACACATAGTCACATTCGTAGACCCCTTCATGATAGTCGCCAATACAATTGTACCCGTTCCATCGGGAGCCCTTTCGCTTCTGGGCCAACTCAAGAAGTTGGCTATGCTTATCCATCTTATTTTCTCCCCATCACCATCCCAGCAACCCCGCCAGGTTCCCCCCTAAAATCATCTCCCGCCAATCCTCCGGCAGGTTGGCGTCTTCCATCTCTTTGAAGTAGCGGCTGACGAGCAGCAGGGGGTAATCGCTGCCGAAGATGATCTTTTCCCTAAGGGGAAATAGTATCTTCCCCTCCTTATGCCGCGTAGCGAATGATCTCTAATTCCGCGGCGGTGTCTGCTCTTTGCAGAATCTTATCCACGCGGTTCATCACCAAATCGTCCAGCAAGTATTCCCGGCAGTTATCGCATTGCAGCACCGGTAAGCCTTTCAAGATCACAATGCTCGTATCGCTCACCTTGAAAGGCAAATCGGTAATCAAAGGCGTCAATTTCGAACCACATTGGCTGCATCTCACGAGATGTCCCTCCTGGTCCTGAACCCCTCTTCCCACTCTTCCGGGTTGGGACGATAGACAGTGACAATCCGAACATTAACTCCTTCCAGGTCCACGGCAAAGAGAATATGAAAGATATCCCCCTGATACTCAGAATAAACCAGATAGCTGGGAAGATATTTGTCCTTCGGATATTCTTCTAAAATTTCATAACTTTCATTAGACCGGAGGATAGCCTGCCTATTAATAAAACGTCCTCTTATACCAAGTTGCCGTCATAGAGGTAATTCTGGCTTTATGGTCGCAACCACCGTAGGGGCGGTTCGCGAACCGCCCCTACAATTCGGATTATTACT
>JAGVPN010000503.1 GCA_020052215.1 Syntrophobacterales bacterium | reverse complement strand
GCCGCGGCCGACCTGGCCAGGAGGCTGACCCCGGCCGGGAGGGGCGGCAGCACTCCCTGGCCGTGCCACTTGAACAGGTTGAGCTGAGGCGGCAACCCTTGAAAAACCGGGTGCGCCAAACCCGCAGGGGTCAACTCCCCGGTGGTGAAGCCCACGGACTTTTGGGGGAGGGGGCCGACCCGGCAACCCAGCACGTTAGCCAGCAACTGGTGTCCCAGGCAAAATCCCAGATAGGCTTTCCCCGCTGCCAGCCCTTCCCGGATGCGGGCCTTGAGGGGGATGAGGTAGGGGAACTGCTCCTCTTCATCCACATTGGGAGACCCTCCCAAGACAATCAGGCCGCCAAAGGGGTCCAAGGCGGGCAGGGGCTCCTGCCAAGCCTCTACCACCTCGAAGGTTATCCCGCCTTCCAGGAGCGCCGCCAACAGGTGCTGTCCGGGGCCCTCCCAATCCAGGTGCTGCACGATCAACAGGCTCTTTGCCGTCACGCCTGACTACCTCCTGTTAAGAAATATTCCGGGGCGAAGTTCGCCGCCCCGACCATATTATATTCAATAATTAAAAAGATGGGTTAACAACCTGGTCTTAGAGATGGCTGGCCCCATTGAGTAAAATTGGTTGATTTTCGCAGGTTTTCGTGGTATCGGCCTTGTCAATTCTTGTCTTGACATTGAAACGGCAACATCCACGAAATCTTTACTGATGCTGGATGGGAAGACTCAGGGGGGAGGGGGGCGAGGATCATGAAATTCGAGGCGATCAAAGCGGCGGTAATGAATCTGGATGAAGGTGAGCAGAGGAGGGTGGTGCTGGAGTTGCTTCCGGAAATCTGGCCCCAAATAGTCGGGGATGATGCATGCCTCAAGCTTATCAGGAAGTTGGTCGATGAAGAAAGCGCCAGAAGATACCAGCAAGAGCACCTGGATCAGATCTGAGCTTATGACCGAAGTTGATTGCGGCGTTAAGCCATCTTAATGGATAAACGACCAAAGGAGTGAGAGTAATGGCAGGCCATACACTGAGAGCCCGCTGGGGCCAACCTGTTACCGGCATCGTCTCATTTAGCGTTTTCTTCCTCATCGCCTGGCTCACCTGGTTCATTTTTAGTGATCCGCGCGGTCCAGTCGCAGCTTTTCCCTACCCCTTTGTCATGTACCTGGCGATGATGATTTTAGTGGGGCTCTGGCAGCACATGTTTTTGGCGGATTGGCCTTTTCAGGACCTACCGCAGCCGGCCCGGGGGATCATTGAAACCCTGGTCAACCTGGCCCTGGTGTGGTTGGTCATTCACGTGGTTTTTTATAGAATTCTCGGGGTGGGCTTCAACTTTTTCAGCCAGGTCAATCTGGAAGCCCTGGCGGCTGCCGGTCAGACGGCGATACCGGAGGTTTGCGGCAAAACCCTCACCCTCCAGGCCCTGACCGCCCCCGCGGCCCGATTCGGCGAAAGGGCGGTGGTGACTTTTGTGTTGATCGGCTTTTTTTCCTATCCTTTTGTCACCATCCTGTTTGGAAAGTGGCCCATCCGACCCAGTGATTTGACCCAGCCCCAGGCCGGTTTGGCGGAGCTCGGCTGGTGCAGCCTGTTGACTCTGTTTTTCTTTACTATTCTGATCGTGCCGTTCTGGGGGGTAGTTTTCGGCAAAGTCTACGGGACTTCCTTCGGCTTAAATTTCCCCTGGTGGGGCGGGATTGCCGGCACCGGTCACGTGCACTGGGTTTTCGGCTGGTGGGAATGGGCGATTATCATCCTGTTCATGACCCCCAACGTCTGGCGGATGAAACCCTGGTCGGTGATCACCCTGCCGCAACCCTGGAAGGGGCTGATTTCGTTGGTCGGCACTATTTTCCTCGGTTATATCCTGGCCCTGATCTGTGTGAAGCTGGCGCCCGCCTGGTTACCCATGGCTGACGTCATCCAGCATTTGCCGGCCGGAGACAAGCTTATCCCCACCCGGTTTTTGTGGTATCACGCCGCGGAAATCGCCGGCTTCACCCTCATACCGTTCCTCATTTGGCATCATTATTTTGACGACCTGGCTCCCCAGGCGGACAAGGATGCCTGGGGCGCCTTCTGGTTCCGCACCGTGGGGGTGCTTATCCTGTGCGTCCTGAACTATCTCTTCTTCTACTATGCTAATTTCGGCCACTGGGGCCTGGGCAATCATCATATGGCCGGGGGTATCGGGGAACGGGCAGTGGGCGGCGAATCCCTCATCTGGAATTTTTGGTGGATCATTCCGCTGCTCTGGAACGAATGGTTTTTCCATAAATGGCCGTTCTATACGTCTGAACATTGATGGCAAAGCTGGATGCCGGCTGGCGGGGTGCGCCAGGGGGCCGGAGCTGTTGATGGGATAAGCTATCAGCTATCAGCGTTCAGCTATCAGCAAAAACCAGGACTTATCAGATCGGGTGGACAACGATTGATTTCCTGGAATAATACCAAATTCGGTTTCTGCTGCAACAAACCAATTTGTTGACTTATGGATAATTAAAAGTCTTTTAACCGAAAACCGAAAACTGGAAACGGCATAATACAACAAGTTGTTATGATTCATAAAGCTGACCGCTGAAAGCTGATAGCTGACCGCTTACTTGAGGAGAATCAGGGGATGGCGGGTTTTTTGGCCACCGACGGCCCCAGGTATTATCGCAGCCCCAAGCTTGCCGGCTTGCCGGAGGTGGTGCACGGGTTTTTCACCCGGCAGGGGGGGGTGAGTGCCGGGGCGTATCACAGTCTCAATGTCAGCCTGGCGGTGGGGGACGGCCCAGAGCCGGCGGCCGAAAACCTG
>JAGVPN010000490.1 GCA_020052215.1 Syntrophobacterales bacterium | reverse complement strand
TCGACGCTTCTGGGAACCCCAAATGTTTAACCGGATGATCACTGCGTGTCTTAATGCTCAAACCGTTACCTTTTCGGAGCTAAGGCAATAAGCGTTTTATTTTAAACCGTTGTAAGAAAAGTGGCACAGGCCTCCGGCCTGTGGTCTTTCAGCCTTTCTCATAGAGCCAGGGGTAGTCTTCAGGAGATGAGGCCAGGCCCCTTTCCACCGGGTTGTGTCTGAGATACTGCCATTTCTGCAACAATTCCGACTCATCCCTGATGATCCGGTCATAGCGCTCATCCTGCCATAAGGGTCCCTGGACGCCTCTTTGGACATTAATGGTTCTGGCCGTAAAAGTCTTGACGCTATGGATAATATTGGACAGATTAATGGCGCGGCCATCGGTTAAGGTCAAGGGTTGGGCAATGACATGGACATGGTTGGGCATAACTACTGCGGCATAGAGCGTCCATTTGATGCCATCCCAATACCGGAGAGCTTGGAAAACCATGGTTCTTTCTGCAGAATTAAGGCTTCCTTCCCCTTTAAGGCGCCAGGTCAGAAAATAAATGCTGCCGGGCTGCTGCCAGTGGGGCAAATTTCTTCTCTTGGTTTGGAATGAGGCCACCGGCTGGAAGCCGGCGCCACTTTTGGTTTTTTCCTTGGGTCTGATAGGAATCACCGGAGAATGGGATTTTGGTTATCCATCACAGGCCAGAGGCCTGTGCCACTGAAATGATTTTGGTTTTAGCATCAGGTGGTGATCTAACCCTTACAAGGATTAGCCCCCATGCACCAGGGCAATGCAAGGTAATCCCACTACCAATCACATGCTAACAAACTCCCTGGCGTAAATCAATCACCAAGGGGGAGGTCTCCTGGGCGCGGTTGAGGGAGCCGGGTTCCACCAGTTTTACCCTCGGTTGGACGCCGATGCCTTGGGCCAGTTGGTGGGCGATCTCTTGTAACATCTCCCGCTGTTTGGTCATTTTGTCGAAGAACAATTCTTCCCGGACCTCGATCCTGACCTCCAGGTAGTCCAGGTGCCCCTCCCGGCCCACCACCAACTGATAAGCCGGCTCCTCCCCCTTAATGGCGCGCAAAATCTGCCCCACCCGGGTGGGAAAGATGTTGGTGCCCTTGACGATGACCACCTCGTCGCAGCGGCCCTGGATGCGGCTCAGGCGGGCCAGGGTCCGGCCGCAGGGGCAGGGCTCATAGAACAGGCGCACCAGGTCACCGGTACGGAAGCGCACCAGGGGGGTGGCCTCCCGGGTGAGGGTGGTGATCACCAGTTCCCCCAGTTCGCCTGCGGGGAGAAGCTCGCCGGTGGCCGGGTCGATGACCTGGGGCAGGAAGTGGTCCTCGCTGAGGTGCATGCCGGGCAGAGGATGGGCGGCGCACTCCCCCGCCACCCCCGGCCCCATGGCTTCCGACAGGGCGTAGTGGTCCAGGGCGGCGCAGAACAGGCGGTTTTCGATTTCGGCCCGCATGGCCTCGGTCCAGGGCTCCCCGGCCAGCAGCGCCAGCTTGAGGTGGAGGTCCTTGGGGTCCACCCCCAGGGCCTCCATCTCGTCGGCCAGCACCAGGGCGTAGGACGGGGTGGAGACCAGGACGGTGGTGCGGTAGTCCCGCATCACCTGGATCTGGCGATTGGTGAAACCGGGGCCGCTGGGGATCACCGAGGCCCCCAGGAGTTCCACGCCGTAATGGATGCCGAAGGCGCTGGTCAAGAGGCTGTAGCTCAGGGTCACCTGGACCACGTCGTCCCGGTCCACCCCGGCGGCGGTGAGGATGCGGCCGGCCAGTTTGGCCCAGTGGCGCAGGTCCCGGCTGGTGTAGCCCATGACGATGGGGTGGCCGGGGCTGCCGGTGGAGGAGTGGATGCGCACCACCTCCCGCAAGGGGACCGCAAACATCTCGTAGGGGTAGGCCCGGGCCAGATCGTGCCGGGTGGTGAAGGGCAGCCTGGCCAGGTCCTCCAGGGACTGGCAATCCTCCGGGAGGAAGCCCAGGGCGTCGAACTTCTTCTTGTAGAACTTGACGTTCTTGTAAACCCGGGTGAGGGTGGCCTGGAGCCGCTCCAACTGCATCTGAGCCAACTCCTCCCGATCCATCTGCTCCGCATCTTGGTCGAAGATTGCCATTTTAACATCCTGTTTTCGGTTTTCGGTGTGAACGCAACCCCCGATCTTAGGCTATTCCCGGTATTACGCCTGACCCAAAATTGCGTACGGCTAGCGGTTCCGAAAAGTTCTTGGTGGCACCGCGCACAGGCTGGAAGCCTGTGCCACCAAAGGCGGCGGGCGGGACGCCCGCCCTACGGCTTACGGCTCATCCTCCTCCCGGCCCAGGTAGGCCTCGATGACCCGGGGGTCCCGGCGGATTTCCCCGGGGGCGCCCGCGGCGATAACCTCGCCGTGGTCCAGGACCACGATCCGGTGGCAGAGGCCCATGACCAGGGTCATGTCGTGTTCGATGACTAATAGGGTAATGCCCAGGGGCAGGAGTTTCTCCATCAAGGCCATGAGGTCCTCGGTCTCCCGGGGGTTGAGGCCGGCGGCGGGCTCGTCCATGAGCAGGAGCTGCGGTTGTTGGGCCAAGGCCCGGGCGATTTCCAGGCGGCGTTGGTCACCGTAGGCCAGGGCCTCGGCGGGCTCGTCCTCCTTGCCCCCCAGACCCACCAGTTCCAGAAGTTCCAAGGCCCGGCGGCGATTCTCGGCCTGGGCCCGGCTCACCCTTGGCAGCGGCAGGAGGGCGGTAAACCCTCCCACTTGCTGGTGAAGGTGATAGCCGGTGAGGACGTTTTCCAGCACGGTCATGCCCCCGAACAGCTGGATATTCTGGAAGGTGCGGGCCAGGCCCAGGCGGGCCCGGCGGTAGGGGGGCAGGCCTACCATCTCCGTGCTTCCCAACCGGATCCCGCCGGCGGTGGGGGGCAGCAAGCCGTTAATCAGGTTGAAGCAGGTAGTCTTGCCGGCGCCGTTGGGGCCGATCAACCCGACGATCTCGCCCGCCGCCACCGCAAAGGAGACGTCGGTCAGGGCCTGGACGCCCCCGAAAGATTTACTGAGATTATTGATGGTTAATAATTCCATACCGCCGATGCACCCCTAGGGAAAGAAAAGATAAAACCGCTGATAAACGCCGATGCACACCGGTAATCCAGGCTCGATAATTTGCGTATATCGGCGTTAATCGGCGGTTTCATTCCCACACTTCCTGATAACCCTTGCCCAAATAGGCCCGCTGGACTTCCGGGTCGTCGCGCAAATCTGCGGCGGCGCCGTCCAGGATGATGCGTCCGGTCTCCAGCACATAGCCCCGGTCGGCCACCTTAAGAGCCGCCCGGGCGTTCTGTTCCACCAGCAGGATGGTGGTGCCTTGGGCCTTGAGTTCCGCCAGGATATGGTAGACCTGGGTGACCATCCGGGGGGCCAATCCCATGGAAGGCTCGTCCAGCATCAGGAGCCGGGGACGGGCCATAAGTGCCCGGCCGATGGCCAGGATTTGCTGCTCGCCGCCGGAAAGCGTGCCCGCGGCCTGGTGGGCCCGCTCCTTAAGGATAGGGAAGCGCTGGCGAATTTCCTCCAGGTCCCGGCGCACCTCGCTCTTATCCCGGCGGTGATAGGCCCCCAGTTCCAGGTTGGCGGTGACGCTCAGGGTGCGGAAGACACGGCGGCCTTCGGGCACCAGGGCCAGGCCCAGGGTGACGATGCGCTCTGGGGGCAGCCGGGTGAGGTCCTGGCCGGCGAACTCGACGGCCCCCTTCCGGGGGGGCAGCAGCCCGGAAATGGTGCGCAGGGTGGTGGTTTTACCGGCGCCGTTGCCGCCGATCAAGGTCACCACCTCACCTGAGCGCACGTGGAGGGAGATGCCCTTGAGCACCGGCAAACGGCCATACCCGGCCTGGACGCTTTTTAGCGTAAGCATTTAAAAACGGTTTTTGGTTTTTGGTTTTTCGTTTTTGGTTTTTCCAAAACAACCTGCCTTAGTCTTTAATCCAGAACCCAGAACCCAGAACCCGCTTTTCAACTCTCCCGCTTCAAAAACTTCAGGCTCAATTTGCCCCGGCCCAGGAGGCCTGCGGGCCGCCAGATGAGCAGGAGCATCAGAAGGCCGCCGTAGATCAGTTCCTGGTAGGCGTGGGCCTGCCGCAACATCTCGGGGAGGATGGTCAGGATCACCGCGCCCAGCACCGACCCGGCGATGGAGCCCATGCCCCCCAGCACCACCATGGTGAGGATGAGGATGGAGGTATGGAGGCCGAAGGTCTCGGGGTTGATAAAGGTGATGTAGTGGGCGTAGAGGGAACCGGCCAGGCCGGCCAGGACCGCGGCCAGGGTGAAAACGACGACCTTATAGGCCGGGGTGTTGATCCCCATGACCTGGGCGGTGATTTCGTGGTCCCGGATGGCCCGGAGGGCCCGGCCGTGGTAGGAGTCCACAAGGCGGTAAGTCGCGATCAGGACCAGGATGACGGTAACGATGACCAGGATGAGGTAATGCCAGGGCTCCCGAAAGTTCAGCCCCAAAAAGCTGGGCGGCGGGATCCCCGGCAGGCCGTCGGGTCCCCCGGTGATCTCCAGGTTGAGGAAGACCAGGTCCACGATCACCCCGAAGCCCAGGGTGACGATGGCCAGGTAATCCTCTTTGAGCCTCAGGGTCGGCAACCCCAGGGCGAGCCCGCATAAGCCGGCCGCCAGCATGGCCGTTAGGGCCGCGGCGGGGAACGGGAAGTGGTAGTGCAACGACATTAGGGCCGAGGCGTACGCCCCGATGCCGTAGAAGGCGGCATGGCCCAGGGAGACCTGGCCGGCATAGCCGATAATCAGGTTGATGCTGACCGTCAGGATGATATAGATGCCGGCCAGGATAGCCAGATGGAGCACGTAGGCGGTCATCTCAGTCCCCCCGGCCTCTCAGGATGCCCTGGGGCCGGAGCAAGAGCACCAGGATGAGGATGGCAAAGGCGATGGCGTCTTTGAAACCAGAGGAGATATAGGCGGCGCCCAGAGATTCCGCTACTCCCAGGAGCAAGCCCCCGAGGATGGCCCCCGGGATGCTGCCCACGCCCCCCAGGATGGCGGCGCTGAAAGCCTTGAGGCCGGGCAGCAGCCCCATGCGGGGGTAGGTGGCATTGTAGTAGATGGCCATCATGATGCCCGCGGCCCCGCTCAGGGCGGAGCCCAACAGAAAAGTCAGGGAGACCATGCGATCCACGTTGATACCCATGAGCCGGGCCGTATCCCGGTCCAGGGCGCAGGCGACGATGGCCTTGCCGTAGGTGGTGTAGCGCACAAAGACTATCAGCAAACCCATGAATCCCAAGGCCGCGGCCAGGATGGTCATTTGCAGGGTTGACACCGGCAGGCCGGCGATCATGATGGTGGTGAAGGCAAATTGGATGGGAAAAGGCCGGTCATTGGGACCGAACAGGAGCAGGGCCAGGCTCTGGAGAAAAATGGAGGCGCCGATGGCGCTGATGAGGGGCACCAGGGGATGGAAACCCCGCAAGGGCCGGAAAGCCACCCTTTCCAGGATAACGCCCAAGAGGGCGGCCGCCCCCATTCCCAGGGCAACGGCCAGGAAGAAATTGACTTTCCCGGTAGCCAGGAGCAGCACCGCCACAAAGGCGCCGCACATGTAGATTTCCCCTTGGGCAAAATTGATCAGGCCCAAAATGCCATAGATCATGGTGTAGCCCAGGGCGATGAGGGCATAAACACTGCCGGTGGTCAGGCCGTTGATCAATTGCTGGAAAAACATCAGGGTTAAGGAAATATTCCGTTAGAAGCGATCGGTAACTGCGCCGCAAGGCGACCCGCCTCACCATATCATCTTTAGACCGCGCTTCACAAGGCTGTTGTGAGTTTAGCGGCGGGAGTCGGGAAGAACTCGCCGGAAACGCCGGGAAATCCAAAAAAAAGGCGGCCCGGAGGCCGCCGTTTAAGCAGTCAAGGTTTAGGATTAGAAGTGGTAGTTGGCCCGCACCAAAAAGGCTAACTGGTGCAGCGGATTAGCCTTAACCGTGACCTCGCGGTTTAAGAGATCGGCGGTCCAAGAAGGTTGCGCATAGCGATAACGCATGGCGGTATCGACGGAGACGTTCGAAAAGCACATCCACCGGATGCCGGGTTCGACGACCAGGGCGACGTTGACGCCGGTGTTCCCCTGCATGCCGGCGAACAGAACAGCAGGACCTACCCCGATGTAAGGATTAATCCGGCCCCCGGGGACCTCGGAATCAGGCAGGAAGCCATAATGGGCCATGAACAGGAAAGTCCAGGCCACTTCGTAGCCATCCAACTTTACATTGCGGAGGGCGACATTACCAAAGTTAACATTGTTGAGCGTGATACCAACGGTTTGGTCGCCGCGGACTTCCAACTTATTATAGGTTAAATCCATGGCGAAACTGAAATATTTCATCCAATCAGGCCAGGCATAAGCCCCAAAGCCGGAATTGACGAAATCGTAACCGATGGTCGCCCCGCCGATTACCGATGGCTTGAGACGAACATCGCTCACATTGGCATTTAATCCAGGAACCGACACCTCAAGGTTCGTAGTCAACGGAAAGTTCCCACCGAGTTGGGCGCCGACCCACATGGCAGATTGGGCCACCCCTGACAGAGCCAACAGACCCGCCATCAGCGCCGCCACACCTAACACGTACATCTTTTTCTTCATGATTGGTCCCCCCCTTAATTTTTAAAACACGGTTAGTGACCTTGAATCGGACGAAGTCTTGTTACCCAGTCCCCTCCTTCCTCGCTTTTCAAGACCAATATCATCACCCCATTGAGGGCGACTCCATTATAAGTTGCAGGAAAAATCTTTGTCAAGGGGAAAATCTTTATGATGGTAAAAAAAAATCTTTAGTTCCCACCGCCAGGCTGATCCAGGTGGCCAGTCCCAGGCCGAGGCCCACCAGGCCGTTGAGGGTAAAGAAGGCGGGAGGCAGGCGGCGCGGCTCCCAAAGGGATAACCATAGGTGTTGCCCCAGGAGGATCAGGGAACTCACCGCTACGGCCCCGGCATAGATGTAACCCAAACCGGCCAGCCAGCCAGTGACGGCAAACCCCAAGGCTGCCGCCAGATGGCAGAGCGCCGCCAGGCGGCGGGCCCGGATCGGCCCGACTTGGGCCGGCAGGGAAAAAAGCCCCGCCCGCCGGTCAAACTCCTCGTCTTGAAGGGCATAAAGGACATCGAAACCCGCCACCCAGAAGAGCACCGCGCCAGCCAAAACCAGGACCGATAGGCCCAGGTCACCCCGGACCGCCAGCCAGCCACCCACCGGGGCCAGGCCCAGACTCAGCCCCAAGACCAGGTGGGTTGCACTGGTGAACCGTTTGGTAAGGGAATACCCCAGGATTACCAAGAGGGCCACGGGAGACAGGGCGAAGCAGACCCGGTTCAGTTGCGCCGCGGCCCCCATAAAGAGGATGGCGCTCACCCCGGTAAACAGGATGGTGGCTCCGCGACTGATCTTGCCGGCGGGCAGGGCTCGGTCGGCGGTGCGAGGATTGGCGGCGTCGAGGCGGGCATCCACCAGGCGATTGAAGGCCATGGCGGCGCTCCGGGCCCCCACCATGGCCACCAGGATGAAGAAGATGGTCCGTCCGTCCGGCAAACCCCGGGCCGCCAGCAAGGCCCCCATGAAGGCGAAGGGCAGGGCCAGAACGCTGTGGCCGATCTTGATCATCTCCAACAGTTCACACAGGTTGTGAAAAAATCGACGCATGGCTGGTTACTCGTTTTTACCGTGAAAACCCAAATCCCCCTAAATCCCCCTTTGCTAGAGGGGGACTTTAAACCCCCCTTTGGCAAAGGGGGGCAGGGGGGATTTTTCATCCTCGGGGGTGAGACATTTGTGGTTCATGAACGTTTAGCTTTTTCACCCAAAACCCAAAACGATCATTTATTCCCCCCAGCGCCGGGTCAGTCGGTGCTCCAATCCCAGGTGGTCCAGGACGCGCCCGGCAAACTGGCGGGCCAGTTCGGTAAGGTTTTGGGGCCGGTGGTAGAAGCCGGGGCAGGCCGGGAAGATGGTGGCCCCCGCCTCCGCCGCCCGGGACAGGTTCCGCAAGTGGATGAGGCTCAAGGGCGTTTCCCGCACCACCAGGATCAGGGGCCGCCGCTCCTTGAGAAAGACCTCCCCGGCCCGGTGGATGAGGTTGCGGCCCACCCCGGCGGCGATGGCCCCCAGCGATCCCATGGAGCAGGGGATCACCACCATGGCCCGGGCCCTAAACGAGCCGCTGGCCAGGCCCGAGGTGAAGTCGTCCACCCGGTGCCAGATGGCCCCGGGGGCCAGATCCCCGGGGTCGAGGTCCAACTCCAGCCTCAATACCTGCTCCCCGGCCCCGGAGATCACCGCGTGGAGCTCCAGGTCCGGACGGGTAGTGAAATAGGCCAACAGCTCCCGGGCATAGATCATGCCCGAGGCCCCGGTGATGGCGATGACGTAGCGATTCATCTTGCGCCTTTGCGCCTTGGCGTCTTTGCGTGAGATTTTTTCATTTTCAGGTCAAGCCCAGTTTGGGCCACAGTTCATCCACCTGGCGCTTGACTTCCGGGTCCATGTGGATCACCTCGGGCCAGGGGCGGGTGAACCCTTCCTCGGGCCATTTCCGGGTGGCGTCGATCCCCATCTTGGAGCCGTACCGCGGCAGGGGCGAGGCATGGTCCAGGGCATCCACCGGCCCGTCGGCGAACACCACGTCGCGGCGCGGGTCCACGTTGTTCCCTAACCGCCACAACACCTGGGACAGGTCCTGTACGTCCACGTCCCGGTCGTAGATGATGATGATCTTGGTGAACATCATCTGTCCCATCCCCCAGATGGCGTGCATCACCTTGCGGGCGTGGCCGGGATAGCGCTTGTCGATGGAGATAAAAGCCAGGTTGTGGAAGACTCCCTCCACCGGCAGGTTCATGTCCACCATCTCCGGCAGGGTTTTTTGCATCAGGGGGAAGAAGATGCGCTCCGTGGCCTTGGCCATGAAGCAGTCTTCC
>JAGVPN010000465.1 GCA_020052215.1 Syntrophobacterales bacterium | reverse complement strand
AAGAGGACAGAAAGGCAGGGTTTCATTGACTTAAGACTCCCATTACCTTGCCGTTGCCTTATAACAACCGGCAGTTTATTGAATTTTGCAAGAGGCTCTTATGGATAATTAAAAGTCTTTTAACCGAAAACCGAAAACTGAAAACCGAAAACGGTACTAAAGTCCCCCTTTAGCAAAGGGGGATTTGGGGGTTTACGGTAAAGCCTCAGTCGAAATGGGGGCCGATTCCACCCTGGACGGATCAGGCCGGGTTATAGGGGGCCTACGTTTAGACGCGGTCGTAACTGCCGGGTTTTCCGCCCCAGGTCATTGGGTTCGACTCCAGGGCAGGCTGCCCGCGGGAACCCCCCCTGCTTCCGGGCGGTCCACCGCCTGACGGTAATCCCGTTTGCCGATGCCGATCAAGCGGTCGCTTTTGAATACCAGGGGGGTGTAGCCGTTCCGGACGGTGTTGCTCTCGTCGAAGTCCATGCTGTGGGTCAGGTAGAAAAAGATGGTGTAGTGGCCGCCGCGATAATCCCCGGATTCCTTGATCCCTGGCGGTCCCATGATACCCAGCACTTCCGCCTTGCTCATCCCCGTCTTCAATTCATTCATGTGGGAGTAGTTGGACCACATGCTTCTGTCGAAGCGCTGATACATAATCTGCTCGCCGCAGCCCGCCGTCAAGATCCCCAGTGCCACTATCAGGTATGCCCAAGCCATGAATTTTTCCCCGCCCCAATTCGCGCTAATCCCACTATAATCTCCGCCGCCTTGACCGTCAAGCATAAGAATGGGTTATACCAATTTGCCCTCAAAAAGGTAATTTCACTTTGTAGGATGCGTCTTACGCACCAAGAATCACGTGTGAGACGCGCCCCAGGGATTTCAGTGCCTGGGAAAATCCTTCTCCAGACCTGAAATTTTTTCCGAAATTTGCCCGCCGCGTCCAGGCAATTTTCTAACCGTACAATGGTGAGTTTTTCTTAGCTTTTTGCGCAGGCCTGATATAAAATTAATAGGTTAAGATGCAAATCAGGAGAATCGAGAAGGCTTATGAAGAATGATATCCATCCCAACTACATTGAAACCATCGTGCGCTGCGCCTGCGGCAGCGAATTCGTCACCGGTTCCACCAAGGATAACATCCGGGTAGAAATCTGCTCCAAGTGCCATCCCTTCTTCACCGGCAAGCAGAAGCTCATGGATACCGCCGGGCGGGTGGAGCGCTTCCGGCGCAAGTACGCCCACCTGGAACAATACAAGGCCGACGACAAGGCCGAATGAAGCCCGAAGACCTGCGCTTGAACGTGGGCGGCCAGGCCGTGCTGGAGGGCGTGATGATGCGCTCCCCCCACGCCATGGCCATCGCGGTGCGCCGTCCCGACGGCTCGGTGGTCCTCAAGGATGAGGCCTATCATTCCCTGGCGGAGCGCTACCCGGTGCTCAAGCGCCCCTTCCTCCGGGGTCCCGTCATCCTCATCGAGGCCATGGTCACCGGCGTCAAGGCCCTGACCTTTTCGGCCCAGGCCGCGCTCCAGGAAGAAGACGACCAAGGGGATGAACCCCTGGGTTGGGGCAGCATCGCCCTCACCCTGGGGGGAGCCTTCCTCATGGCCTTCCTCTTTTTCGGCTTCCTGCCTCACTGGCTGAGCGGCAAGGCGGGCTACCTGGTGGGCCGCTCCCTGACCCCGGCCGACTTCACCTTTCATGTCATCGACGGCATCATTAAGGCCACCTTCCTGGTGCTCTACATCTGGGGCATCTCTTTTTTCCCGGATATCCGCCGGGTCTTCGAGTACCACGGCGCCGAGCACAAGACCATCTGCACCTTTGAGGCCGGGGAAGAACTGACGGTGGCCAAAGCCAAGCAACATCCCACCGCCCACGCCCGGTGCGGCACCTCCTTTATCCTGGTGGTGCTGCTGGTGAGCATCCTGATCTTCACCGTATTTTTCCCCCTGTTCCCGGCCCTGACCCACCGTGGCCTGGCCAACAATCTCCTCCAGGTGGTCATCAAGGTGGGCCTGATGTTCCCCATCGCGGCGCCCTCCTACGAGATCATCCGCTGGGGCGGCAAGCACTCCCGGCATCCCCTGGCCCAAGTCTTCCTGTGGCCCGGGTTGGCCACCCAGCGCCTCACCGCTTTAGAGCCCGACGACTCCCAACTGGAAGTGGCCCTGGAAGCCTTAAAAGCCGTCCTGGCCCGGGAGCAGTTGCCGGAGGCCAATGGTCAGTTGTCAGTTGAAGAGAGCCATTGCGCGGCATGTCGGCCCTGATCCCTGAAAACGGCCCCCCTGCCCCCCCCCACCGAAAACCGGAAACCGAAAACCGAAAACTGTATTTGGGCCCGGCGGGTTGGGATTACCCCGACTGGCAGGGCGTGGTCTATCCCCCGGGGCTCAATCGCGTCCACCGCCTCACCTTCCTGGCCAGCCTGTTCGGGGCGGTGGAGATCAACGTCACCTTTTACCGGCCCATCCCCGCCGACTACGCCCGGCGCTGGCTGGCGGCGGTGGCGGATTTCCCGGATTTCCGCTTCACCGCCAAGCTGTGGCAGGTCTTCACCCACGCCCGGCGGTTGCCGGAGGCCGATCTGCATCAGTTCCGGGAGGGCCTGGCCCCGCTCCTCACCCGCGGGAAGTTAGGGGTGCTCCTGGCCCAGTTTCCCTATTCCTTCCATAACACCGAAGAAAATCGCGGCTATTTGCTTAAGCTCCGGGCTGCCTTACCAGATTTTCCCCTGGCCGTGGAGGTGCGCCACCGCTCCTGGCAGCAGCGGGCCCTGCGGGATTTTTTAGAGGAGGCCGGCCTGGATTTCTGCAACATCGACCAGCCGATGGTCTCCTACCCCATGGGCGCGACCCGCTGGGTCACCGGGAGCCGGGGGTACCTGCGCTGCCACGGGCGGCATCAGGAGGCCTGGTTCGAGTTCGGGGACGACCCGGGAGCCCGGTATGACTATTTATACACCCCGGCAGAGCTGGAGGATTTGGCGGCCCGGGCCGGAGAGCTGGTGGTCAAGGCCCGGGAGACCTACGTCATCTTCAACAACCACCCCGCAGGCCAGGCCGTGGCCAACGCCCTGGAACTTTCACATCTGCTCAGGCCCGGGAGCCGCCTGTCGGCCCCTCCGGGGCTCATCCAGGCGTTTCCGCGCTTGGCAAAGATTTTAGAAATTTCCAGTGTCTAATCCTTCGGCATCTACAAAGCCCCGCCCATAGCCAATTTTAACTTGACCCGAAGGGATATATCTGGTACGCGTGGGGGGAACAATACCCGCCCAATTTTGGCCTATCATCGAGGAACGCCCTTTTTTGCAGAATTCTCACCACCAGAGGGTATCACTGTTTCTCAGGGGAGTCTGGCTGATAATCGCCGGAGTTCTGCTGCTGGGTCATACCCCCGCACTGGCTGCCTCGTATATTAAGGTCTGGGAAAAAGGGGTCGTCTACTACTACTTCCCTGGCCGGGGACAGCCTCAATCCAGACAGGCGGGCATAATTACCCCCGCACGGCAACGGCTTCGCCCTGGGGCCACCCTCCCCCAGGCCCAGGCCTTCATCCAAAAGACGGACCATCCCCAGAACCTGCGGCCCCGCTTAATCAAAGCGGTAACCCGGATGGAAGCCAATCGCCATCCCCAAGCCCCCTCTCCCCAGGGCGCCCCCGGTCTGGGGCAATTAAGACTGGGAAAGGCTAATGATTTACCGGCCGTCACTTCCCCTGCTCCCCAAGAAAATATTTGGATCGGGCCGCGATACCTGGGCCGGTTGTTGGGAAAAATCGGTTACCGTTCTCCCCTAACTTCAGCCGCGGCTAATCCCGGTTCCCGGCGGTTAGACCATGATCAGGCTCTTCCCCCAATCCAGGAGATTCAGGTCTTGGTCAGGAATGTTTGCCTTAATTTCCTGACTTATGCCCAGGAACAGCATCCCCACTTGGCTCAAGGGAAACCAGGCGCAGATCGCTTGGCAGAGTCGAACCAACTCAGCTATTGCTTCCCGGTGGCCCCGCCTTATTCATTCAGGGATACCTGGGGAGATAGCCGCCGCGGGGGGAGGTATCATCACGCCGTGGATATTTTCGCCTGGGAGGGGACCCCAGTCTATGCCATAACCTCAGGGGTTATCCATACCCTGGCGAGTTGGCCTGACGCCGGCATTTCCCTGCTCCTGCGGGGTCAAGACGGCAGGGGTTATGGCTATATGCACCTGCAAGGATACGCCCAGGGCATGGTGGAGGGTAAGACCGTAGCCAAAGGAGAACTAATCGCCTATGTGGGCCGCACCGGCATCAAGCAAGAGCCGGCGCACCTGCACTTGCAGGTTTATGTCGACCACCGCTTCAGTAGAGATGTACTCTTGAACCCTTACGGCTTGCTTGTCCAGTTGTCCAATGGCCAAGGAGTCACCGATTCAATGCACCCGAAAATTGCCCAACGGCGGATTCCGGCGGTGGACGCCATGGATTTAAGGACTGTGAGGCTTTCCGGCCCTGTGCCTGGCAAATACCAAGGGCGTCTACCTAAGGGCCCGGACGGCCCGACCTGGTTGACCAATAACTATTGAACCCGACGCATTACTTGATCACACCTTGGCCTCAGACCACAAAATAGCTGTGGCAGGCCCGGTCCAAATTTTCCGGGGTGAGGCTGGGAGCCAGTTGGTGGAACCGGCAATAATCCAGGATCTGCTCCAGGAGGTCCCGGGGGTGACAGGCAGTCAGCGGGCGTTGGCCGTCATCATAGTAACGGGCCAGGAGATACTCCACCGCCGCCGGGTCGAACTCCAGACGGTATTGATCGCAGCAGAGGCGGAAGATCTCCACAAACTGGGTCCGGTTCACATAATCCATCTTGACCTTGGAGCGCAGGCGGCGCAGAAAGGCGTCGTCCACCAGGGTGCGGGGCTCAAGGTTGGTGGCAAAGACAATGAACTGGTCAAAGGGGATGGCGAACTTCTGGCCGGTGCGCAGACGCAGGAAATCCTGGCGGTTTTCCAGGGGCACGATCCAGCGGTTCAGCAACTCCTGGGCCGGAAGGCGCTGGCGGCCGAAGTCGTCCACGATAAACACCCCGTTGTTGGCCTTTAATTGCAGGGGGGCCTCGAAATATTTGAGCGTGGCCTTATAAGCCAGGTCCAGCATATCCAGGGTGAGTTCGCCCCCCACCGTCACCACCGGCCGGCGGCACCGCACCCACCGGCGGTCCACTCTCTCCGCCCCTGGGGCCGCCTCCTCCGAACGGGCATGGGTGATTTCATCAAAGACCTGGATCACCTGGCCGTCCACAAAGATGGCATAGGGAACCAGGATTTCATCCTGCCAAATCCTGCCTAAACGCTGGGAAATGACGGTCTTGCCGTTGCCGGGGGGGCCATAGAGGAAAAGGGGCCTGCCGCTCACCGCCGCCACCCCCACTTGCTCCAGGATTTCGTCGGACAGCACCAGTCCCTTTAAAGCCAGTTGGATGTTCTCGGGGGTGACGCCGGCCTTGCCGATACTCTGGTGGGTCACCTGTTGCCAGTAATCTTTCAGCACCACGGGGGCCGGTCCCGCATAGGCATCGTATTCCAGCAACTGCGCCGCCTGCCTTCTCCCAGCGTCGGTCAGGGAATGCCGGTTAGCCAGGCTCAAGGCAGTTACCACCGGATTCATGGGGTCGGGACCCCGCACCTCGACCCACTTGGCCTTCTTCAAGTACTCCAGCACCTCGGAGATGATGCTGCCCGACACCTTCAAGCGTTCCGCCAGATCCCCCAGGGTGAAGAAATCCATATAGAAGCAGTGCTTCAAGGTGAGATGCCCCAGAAATAACGAGGGCAGGCCTAAATCCTGGAGTGACTGGGGCGCGGCCCGGCTGATTCCGGCTTCACCTCCGGCCTCCGGCCCGGGGGCGCTCGCCGATGCAATACCGTAGGGGTTATCCATGGTATCCGTTAATCTCTCCCTGCCCTACTACCTGTCACCCTTGGAGAGCTGCTTGGCCACCACCTTGCCGTTGACGAACTGAATGGTGATGGTGACGTCTCCGGCTCTCCACTTGGACACGGTGCCGGAAAACACGGCCACGTCCACACTGGAGGATTCCGTGGGCTCCCCCAGGATGGCCTGGACCTGCGCCAGGGGCATGCCGGTTTGAATTTTCTCAAAGTTTTCCTGGGAAATTTTTGAGCCGCTGCACGACACCAGGCTCATGCAGATCACCACACCCAAAGCTAATGCCCTCATCCGGTACAACCGACGCAACGCCATAGGAAACCTCCGGGTTTTTTCTCAGATATATCAAGCTTACACGGTGAGGCTCAGGCCGTCTTCGGCCCGCAGGACCTCGCCGGAAAACTCCTGGGCCGCCAGAGCCACCACGTCCACCGCATCGCAGGGCGGGTAGAAGTGGGTCAGGAGCACCCTCCCCACCCCGGCTTTGGCCGCCAGGCGCCCGGCTTCGGCGGGGGTGAGGTGCCCCGGAACCTTGAAGGGATTGGCGGCCTCCAGCACCAGGAGGTCAGCCCCCCGGGCCAGATCCACCAAGGTGTCGCTTTCATCCGTATCCCCGGAATAGACCAGGGACCGGCCTTCGGCCTCCACCCGGTAGGCCAGGCTCCCTTCGGTGTGATTGGTAGGGGCGCTCTTGATCACCAGGCCCTCTTCTGCCACCTCATCCGGGCCGTCCGGGGCCAGTTCCCTGAGGTCCATAAGGCCCGGAGGCGGCTCCACCCAGCCCGAAAAGGCTTCCAGGAGCCGTTGGTGAAACCGGGCAAACCCCCGAGCGGCCAAAACCCGGAAGGGCTCCCGGCGGGTGTAGCCCAGGGAGTACCGGGTGGCGAACAGAAAGGGGATTAGGTCCCCCACATGGTCGGGATGCAGATGGGTCAGGGCCAAAACGTCGATGTCCGAAAAATTGTGGCCGAAGCGCAGCAGGGCCCTCAGGCTGCCGGAACCCAGGTCCAGCACCAGGAGTCGTCCCGCGGCCTGGAGCGCCAGACACGGCGACCCCCGGCGCAGGGAGGGCACCCCGGTGCCGGAACCGATGACTATGAGTTCCATGTTAGGTCGATCATAAATGCGCTTGTCTCGTTCTTCGTTCTTCGTTTTTCGTGTTTCGTTTTGGCCTCTCGTGCCCCCTGGTTCTTAACCAAAAACCAAAAACGAAAAACCCAAAACGGTTTTTTCAAGCCCCATCCACGTTGCTCATCTGGGTAACGTAGAACCAGTCTTCCGGCATGGTCAGGTAGTT
>JAGVPN010000045.1 GCA_020052215.1 Syntrophobacterales bacterium | reverse complement strand
GTGAACCGAGGGCGCTCCCTGGAAAGTACCACCATTTCCCTGGGGGTGGCCATCTTCCCGAACCATGGCGCCACAGGCCAAGACGTGCTCCGGGCCGCCGATGATGCCATGTATCAGGCTAAGAAAGAAGGCCGTAACCGGGTGGTGGTGGCAGAAGGCGGGGTCTAATCCAGGGTATCTGGGGAAGATAACAAACTTGCCACTAGAAACAATTCCTCAACAATGACTAGTCGAGAGTGCCAAACCCACCGTGGATAGTGACTTGAGATAAGGGGCAATAAACCATGAAAAAGCACGGTGCAGAGAATGAACGCATCAAACGCCGGTACTTTGCGTTCATGAAGGAGGCCAAACGTCACAGTGAGCCGACGGTCGATGCGGCTACCAATAATTACCTTTTGATTGCAACTCGGTATAAGCCCCTCCAGCAGTCAACATTTGGGGGTATTTATGGAGGTATCCTAAATTATAAATATTAATAATCGCAATGATTACAAAAAGTTGATATAATAATATGTTTCCGATCCCGAAATCCCGGTTTTTTAACGGCCAGGGGAGCCGCCACGGGTGATTTCCCCCGATTTTTTGCCCCTGGGGACCGCTGGATTACTTTGGGGGCAGCTACCTCTCTCCGGGAGGATAAGCCCGGAATCAGCCCCCCAGAGAAGTCAAGCCTTCCCGGATGGCATACTTGGTGAGTTCCGCCACGCTCCGCAGGTTCAACTTTTGCATGAGCTGCTGACGATGGCTCTCTATGGTCTTGACGCTTACATGGAGTTGGTCGGCGATTTTGGCGGTGGATCGGCCTTCGGACATGAGTTGGAGGACTTCCCGCTCCCGGGAGGTCAGAACCCCGAATGCTGAAGCCTCATTCAAAGGGGTCCCCATCTTGCAGTCCTTCACCAAAATATCGGTGACTCCGGGACTGAGATAGGTTCTGTGGGTCAGCACCACCCGGATGGCCCTGGTCAGTTCCTCGAAGGCGCAATCCTTCAAGAGATAGCCCGAAGCCCCGGCCTTCAGCATATTCACCACAAATCTGCGGTCGGCGTACATGGACAGGGCAATTACCTTGGTAGCCGGCGACTCGGCTATGATCTGGCGCGTGGCCTCGATGCCGTTGAGATCAGGCATGGCGACATCGATAATGATCACTCCAGGGTTCAACTCCCGGGCCAATCGCACCGTGGTCCGCCCATCTTCAGCCTCGGCCACCACTTTCAGATCTGATTCCTTCTCGAGCAAAAAGCGAAGCCCCTGACGGACAATCTGGTGATCATCGGCGATCAGAATTTTAACGACCATCTATCCCCCCCGTCCTTTCTTTAATATTTTAAGGGCACCTTTAGGGTGACCCTAGTTCCCCAGCCAGGTTCAGATACCACTTCCAGGTGACCGCCCAAATACTTCAACCGCTCCCCGATGCTAAAGAAGCCAAACCCAAAGGGACCATTGGCGGCGTCGCCAGAACTACCCATTCCCAGCCCGTCGTCTTCTATCTTGACTTGCAGGGCGCCATCCTCTCGGGCCATGAAGACCATGATATGCTTAGCGCTGGCATGTTTGACCACATTAGCCAGTAATTCCCGCACGGTCTGGAAAAGGATGACCCGGATCTCATCATCCATGGGCCTGGCCGACCGATCCTTCTGGACCTTGACCGTAATGCCATGTTGTTCCTGAATCAATTCGGCCAACCACTCCACCGCGGCTTCAAAACCGAGATCATAGAGGATGGGCGGGCTCAGCTCGAAGGTCAATGACCTGGTGTATTGAATGGTTTGCTCAATGAGGCGCCGGACCTCATCCATAGGCTCGATCAGGTGGGTGGAGGGGGCGGATTCTCGGATGGCGCCTAGCTTGATCTGGGCCAGGGCCAGGATCTGTCCCACATGGTCATGGAGATCTGTGGCCAGGCGCCGGCGTTCGCGCTCTTCCGTCAGGGACAATTCCGAGGCCACGGACCGGAGTTGTGCCTGGTAAGTGCGGATTTCTTTTTCGGCCTGCTTCTGTGCCGCGATATCTTCGATCATGCAGAGGGCCCGGTGGTCTCCGACCTTGACGCCCCTGATCAAGGAGACGCTCAGACGCCCCCAGGCCGATCGGCCGTCTTGGCGGATAAATTTTTTTTCCACTTGGTAGGAGTCTTGTTTCCCTTGCACCAATTCCCGGAAGAGGGCCTTGCACCGTGAAGCATCGTCCGGCGAGACAAAAACGGTGAACACCTGGTTGACGAGCTCGGTCAGACTGTACCCCAGCAACTGTTGCAAGGCCCGATTACATTCGACGATGCGCCCATCCTTATCCACCAGGGCAATACCCATGGTGGTTTCTTCGAAAATAGTCCGAAAGCGCGCCTCACTGTCGCGCAACGCCTCGATATAATCCTGGGCCACGATATCCGAGAGGCCGGTGCTGATGAAGGTTTTGGGTTCCCGAACGGTACGGATGGCTTTGGTCAATTCTTCGCAGGCGCAGTCTTTCAAAAGATAACCTGAGGCGCCGGCTTTGAGGATATTGACCACAAAGCGCCGGTCGGCATAAATGGACAAGGCGATGATTTTGACGTGGGGGGAGGCGGCTAGGATTTGGCGGATCGCCTCCACGCCTTGAAGCTCCGGCAGGGCCAGGTCCAAGAGAACTATATCCGGGGCCAAGTCTTGCACCTGCCGCATCACCGCCGGTCCGCTGGCGGCTTCCCCCACCACTTCCAGCCCGGTTTCTTTCTCCAGTAAGGCGCGGAGCCCCTGACGCACAATCTGGTACTCATCGGCAAGGAGAATTCTGGTCGTCATGGTCGCTTCCGGCGATTTCTCCCTGTCGAGGTTGACAAGTTTCACAGTATGACGTTTAGCAATAATCTCTAGTTGCGTCAAACATTATTATTATCGATTTTAAAATAAGAGCGCCTCCCGGATCATGCATCAGTTGGTTCCTTCCGGTTTAATGACCCCCAAAGAAGGCGGATTTGGAGATCTGGATGGCGGCGGGCCCCAGTACCACCACAAAGATGGCGGGGAAAATGAACAGGAGGAGGGGAAACAGGATCTTCACCGGCATTTTGGCGGCTTGTTCTTCAGCCCGTTGGGATCGCTGGACCCGGAGAAAACTGGCGTGGGTGCGGAGAGCTTGGACGATACTGGCGCCCATTCTATCCGATTGGATCATCAGTCCAACCAGAGCTTTAACATTCTGGACCCCGGTCCGCTCCCCAAAATTCTTGAGCGCTATCTCCCGGCCGATCCCGGTTCTCAACTCGGCATTGGTAAGCTGCAATTCTTTGAAAAGGTCTTTGGATATATTCTTAACTTCATCTGACACCCGGTTGATGGTGGACTGCAGAGACAAGCCTGCCTCCATGCAGACAATGAGCATATCCAAAACATCCGGGAGGGCTTTATCAATGCGATCCTGACGACGGCGGGTGATAAATCTCAGCAGATATGGAATAATATAAAATCCTGCTCCGGCTAACAAGAAACAGACCAGGAGATTACCCCGGTTCAAGACCCCGTTCATGACATTGGCCAACAGGTAAAGCACCGGCAGCATCAGAGCTAACAAAAACCGGAGACCGAAATAGATGGCCGTTCCCTTGGGATGGCGAAACCCCGCCTGGATTAAGGCCTGGCGAAGCTTGGAATCATCCTCTTGTTTGTCTTTGGCATATTTACCCAGAGATGATATCCAATCAAAAAATTGCTTTTTAAAGCTATTGACTTCTCCCCGGTAAATTAATGGCATCGCCTCAGGGGCGCCCGTTTTAAAGCGGTCCCGCACCATCTTCCGACTGTTGAAGTAACTGAGGGCGCCGTAAGTGAGGAAAGCAACTGTGGCGAAAGAGGCCAGGGCTATGACCCAGAAAAGGACCGTCATCCTTTCCTCCTTTAGACCTTGATGGTTACCATTTTCTTCATGATGACGACGCCGATGCTAATACAGATCATCGCGACCGTTAATAATTGAATGCCAAGCGGGTCAGTGAACAAGGGCATGATATACTGCCCGTTGACGATATAAAGACCGAGGAAGGTGACAAACGGCAAGAGGCTCAAGATCAACGCCGAGAAACGTCCTTCGGCGGTGAGCCCCCGGACCTTCCCCTTCAACGTGAGTCGGTCCCGGATGATGGACCCAATATTTTCAAGAATTTCGGAAAGGTTTCCCCCGGTCTCCGACTGGATAATCACCGCGGTGACGAAATAGCGCAGGTCCTGGCTGGCAACCCGTTCACCCATGCGCCGGAACGCCTGGGGCATGCTCAAACCCAGTTTCTGCTCTTCGAAGGTTATCCGCATCTCGCTCCCCAGGGGATCCGGGACCTCCTGACTCGCCAACTCCAGGGTCCCTGACAAGGTGTGGCCGGCCCTGAGAGACCTGGCCAGCAACTCCATGGCGTCGGGCATATAGCGCTCGATCTTCAGGGTTTTTCGCTTCCGCTTCCACCGCAGGAACATGATGGGAAGCACCCCCAGGAGGAAAGCTAAAGACAGGGACCAGGTAAAAGTTCCCACCAGCCACCCGATCATAAAGCCCGTGCCGGCCAGGCTGATCAGGACACAGATAAAGATGGTCGGGGCCAGGTAAATATCGGCCTGGAGCAAGTGACGTTGAATATTTTCTACTTTCCCCCATCCAAAATAGCGCTCCGCCAGATTCAAGACCACGCTTTCCTTGTTTTCCTGGAAGGCCTTGAAAACCTGAGCCCGAGCCGCTTGTTCCCGTTTCTTCCCCCGCAGGCGCTGATTGATCAGGCGTCGCTTGCGAATGGGTTCCACCAGGCGATAATTAATGCCGGCAATTAAGAGCATCACCATCATGAATAGACCCAGCAGTCCCAGGGCATACTGGAATTCCATGCCAGCCAGATTGAAATTTTTCAGGAAATCCATGATCCCCATCTCCTCGCCGGTACGCGGGCGTTAGATGCGCCCCACGTGCCGCTCCGGCGGCACGAAAATGCCATCCGGCAGAGGCACGCCAAAGAGCCGGCAGCGCTCGACGAAGTGGGGCCGCACCCCAGAAGGGGTAAAGCGCCCCAAAACCCGCCCTTGTTCATCCATCCCATGCCGCTCAAACACAAAAATATCCTGCATACTGATAACGCCGCTTTCCATGCCGGTGATTTCCGCCAGGGCTACCAGGCGTCTGACCCCATCACTGTGACGCACTAATTGAATGACCACATCTAGAGACGAACTGATCATCTGGCGCATGGCCTTTTCCTGGATGGTGACGCCGGAGAGGGAAATCATGGTCTCCAGGCGCAGGAGCGCATCCCGGGCGGTGTTGGCATGGACGGTGGTCATGGAGCCATCATGCCCGGTATTCATGGCCTGGAGCATGTCAATGACCTCGGCGCCCCGGACCTCACCCACAATGACCCGGTCCGGCCTCATCCTCAAGCAGTTCTTCACCAACTCTCTCTGGGTGACCTCACCTTTGCCCTCGATGTTGGCCGGTCGAGTTTCCAGCCGGCAGACGTGCTCCTGCTGCAATTGCAGTTCGGCGGAATCTTCGATGGTGATAATACGCTCCCTGGCGGGAATGAAACCCGAGAGGATGTTGAGCAGGGTGGTTTTCCCGGCGCCAGTCCCTCCGGAGATGAGCACGTTCAATTTGCCCACCGCAATGGCCTTGAGGGTTTCGCCGATCTCCGCGGTAAGGCTGCCTTTTTCGATTAAATCCTCCAGACTGGGGCGTTGGACGGAAAACCGGCGGATGGAAAGCATGGGGCCATCGAGGGTCAAAGGGGAAATGATGGAGATCGGAAGAG
>JAGVPN010000501.1 GCA_020052215.1 Syntrophobacterales bacterium | reverse complement strand
GGCGAAAAGGGGAAACGGGTAAAAGGCGAAAAGGAAAAATAAAAATATGGGTAATGGCCATTTTTCGTCTTTTTGCCGGCTTCCCCTTTTATGGACCCATTTACAAATGGATCATCGGATCAAAACCGGTTCTCTCTCTATCATAAGGCAAAAGGCATAAACCCTCAGGCGGAGGCGCCGGCAATCACGGCTTTTCCCCTTTTCCCCCCCAATCTTTCCCCCTTTACCCTCTTGTACTATACGGGCTGGGGCCCAGAGCCCGCAGGGCCTCAGTCATGTCCGTCATCACGTCCGCAAACTTCTGGGCTTCCGAGGACGCAATCCATTCAATCCGGAAGCGCTCCGGTTCCAGGCCGAAGTCTTCCAGCATCATGTCAATTCCTTCCGCGCGGTCTTTGGCTTTTTTATTACCTTCCAGGTAATGACATTCGCCCAGGTGTCACCCGCACACCAGGACGCCGTCGGCGCCTTTGGTGAGGGCGTTGATCACCAGGTTGGGGTGGACCATGCCCGAACACATCACCCGGATGATGCGGCCGTTGGGGGGATACTGAATCCGGGAGACCCCGGCCAGATCCGCCCCGGCATAGGAACACCAGTTGCAGCAAAAAGCCACAATCAACGGTTCGTACTGCTCTTCCATGGTAAAACCTCTTGAGCTGTCGGCTGTCAGCTTTCAGCTATCAGCGGTCAGCTTTTAAGAAAAAAATTGTTGGTGCGCCGGTCGCACCCTACATTTCTCGGGATCGCGACCAAATTCCCTCAAGAACCGGCGGGCAGTGCCCGCCCTACATCTGCTGCTAAAGATTATTGGTGCGCAAAGCGCCCTACGTTGCCGCTCCCTGCCCACTTTGGTTCTTAGCTGATAGCTGACAGCTAAATCAGTCCCAACGCCGCGTCCACCTGGGCTTCCAGCTGTTCCGGGGTGAACCCGGCCACGTAGATGCCCGCCTTGGGGCAGGTGGCCATACAGGAGCCGCACCCCTTGCACTGGATGGGGTTGACTTCCACGGTCTTTCTGAGGTTGCCCTCTTTCATGTATTCCAGGAGGGTGATGGCCTGGAAGGGGCAGGCGTCCACGCAGAAGGCGCAGCCGTCGCAGTTCTCGTCGATGGGGTTGCTGATGATGGACTCCAGTTGCAAGAAATCCTTGGACAGGATGGTGTTGGCCCGGGAGGCGCAGGCCAGGGCCTCGGCCACCGACTCCTGCAAGGGCTTGGGATAGTGGCACAGGCCCGCCAGGTAGATGCCTTCGGTGGCGGCCTCCACCGGCCTGATCTTGGCGTGGGCCTCGGTGAAAAAGCCCTCGGCGTTCAAGGGAATCTTGTAGAGTTCCGCCAGGGGCGCGTTCTGATGGGGTATGATGGTGGTGGCCAGGGTCAGAAAGTCCACCGTGAAGGTCACCGGCATCTGCAGGATCTGATCCGTGACCGTGATCTTGAGGCGGCCGTCCGCCTCTTCCACCCGGGGCAGGTCCGCCAGGTGATGGCGGATGAAAATCACCCCCAGTTCCCGGGCCCGCTGGTAGAGAGATTCCCGTTCGCCGTAGGTGCGCATATCCCGGTAGAGGATATAGACGTCCATCTCCGGGTTGATGGTTTTCAGCTTGATGGCGTCCTCCACCGCGTGGGCGCAGCAGACTTTGTTGCAGTAGGGCCGCTCCGGGGTGCGGGAGCCGACGCACAGAATGAAGGCCGCGGCCTGGGCCTGGTTCAGGCGTTCGCTTTTCTCGATGATCTCCCGATCCAGGTCCAGGGACAAAAGGACGTTGGGGTTCTGTTTGTAGAGGTACATGCCTTCGGGCCGCAGCGGCTCGGCGCCGATGGCGATGACCACCACCCCGTGGTCGATCTCCGCCCCGGTGGACAGGGTCGAGGTGAAGTTGCCCACCACCCCCGACACCCCTTCCACCCTGGCGTTATAGTGGATGGTGATCTTGTCATGGCCGGTCACCTTGCGGATCAGGGCGTCAAGGCGCGGCCTCACCAGTCCGCCACGCCAGGTGGTGTGAAGCTTAAGGGCGTTTCCCCCCACGCGGTCTTTCCTCTCCACCAGGTCCACGACATAGCCTTGATCCGCCAGGGCCAGGGCGCTGGTCATGCCGGCGACGCCGCCGCCGATGACCAGGGCCCGGCGGTTGACGCTCACGGTGATATAGTCCAGGGGCTGGAGCAGCCTGGCCTTGGCCACCGCCATGTTCACCAGGGCCTTGCACTTGCCCGTGGCCTTATCCGGCTCGTTCAGGTGGACCCAGGTGCACTGGTTGCGGATGTTGGCCATCTCAAAGAGGTACTTGTTGAGGCCGGCGTTCCGCAGCATGTCCTGGAAGATGGGGGCGTGGGTGGAGGGGCTGCAGGCCGCCACCACCACCCGGTTGAGATCATGCTCCTTGATCTTTTCCACCATCACGGCCTGGGCGTCCTGGGAGCAGGTGAACAGGTTTTCCTGGGCATAGGCCACGTCGGGAATACCTTGGGCATAGGCCACGATGTCCGGGACATCGGCCACTCCGCCGATGTTCAGGCCGCAGTTGCACACAAAGACCCCCACCCGCACCGGCTCTTCCAGCACGTTAAGTTCCGGCGGGAATTCCTTCTTCCGGGCCAGAGTACCCCGGGCCGCGGTCAAAAGCCGGGTACTGGCCGCCGCTGCGGCGCTCCCCTCCATCACTGACTGGGGGATGTCCTTGGGGCCGTTGAAGGCGCCGCAGGAGAAAATGCCCTCCCGGAAAGTGCTGGTGGGCTCGAAGCAGCTGGCCTCCACAAAGTGGTTGGGGCTAAGCGGGACCTCCAGCCTCTCGGCCAGGGCCACGACGTCCGGCGGAATCACCATGCCTACCGAGAGGACCACCGCATCAAAGATTTCGTCCGCCACCTCGCCGGTCTCGGTGACGTAGCGCACCTCCAGATCGCCGTCGTCGCCCGCGGCCTTCACGGTGTGCACCCGGGAGCGGATCAGGCGAGTCCCCTGGTTCTGAATGCGCACCATATACTTTTCGAAATCCTTCCGGGGGGTGCGCATGTCCATGTAGAACAGGGCCATGTCCAGTTCCTGGCCGATGTGCTCCCGGGCGATGACCGCCTGTTTCAGGGCCGCCATGCAGCAGAAATTGGAGCAGTACGGGTGCTCGCCTTCCCGGTCGCTGCGCATGCCGACGCAGTGGATCCAGGCGATCTTCTTGGGCTCCTTGCCGTCGGACCGCCGCACCACGTGGCCGTGATACGGGCCGCCGGGGCTGAGAATGCGCTCGAACTCCAGGCTGGTATAGACATTGGGGTACCGGCCGTAGCCGTAAGCCGGGAGATGGCTGGGGTCGAAGGTCTTGAACCCCGGGGCCAGGATGACGGAGCCCACCTCCAGGGTGACCCTTTCATCCTGCTGGTCGAAGTCGATGGCCCCGGCCGGGCAGGTCTGGGCACAGATGCCGCAGTCGCCGGTGAGCATGTGCACGCAGTTGGCGGCATCGATGACCGGCTCCTTGGGCACCGCCTGGGGGTAGGTTTTGAAGATGTTCCCCTGGGTAATGAGTCCGGCGTTGAATTCGGAAAGTTTGGGGATGGGGATTTTGCCGCTGATGGCGCCGATGTCCTTGATATGACCGGTGGGACACACGAAGAGACAGGCGCCGCAGGTGCGGCAGGTCGTCGAAAAATCCCCGAAGGGGGTCATAACCTCGCGTTTGGCGCCCCGGCCCATCATGGCGATGGCTGAGGCACGCTGGACTTCATGGCACATCCGCACGCATTTGCCGCACAGGATGCAGTCGCTGTCGCCCTTGGGGTAACTGGGTTCCGCCAGCCCCAATTCCTGGGCCATCATTTGCAGGGCCGGAACTTCCGGGCACCGGGACAGGAGCAGGTCCATGACAAACTGCCGGGCTTCCTGCACCTCTTCGGTCTCGGTCTGCACAGTGATGCCTTCGGCCACCGGATAGGTGCAAGCCGTGGTGAGCAGGGTGCGGTTGCCCGCGGTGACCTCCACCATGCAGAGGCGGCAGCCCCCGTAAGGCTTGAGGCCCTGGAAATGGCACAGGGTGGGGATAGTAAAGCCCAGCTTGCGGGCGGCCTCCAGGACCGTGGTCCCCTCCGGAACTTCTATGGGCCGATCGTTGATGGTCAGGTTGATCATAGTGAGCTTTCAGCTTTCAGCTATCAGCTTTCAGTAAAGGCAAAACCAAAAAACTGATAGTTCTTGTAGGGTGCGTCCTACGCACCATTAGTTTATAGCGGTTCCACATGGGCCTGTGCCCCACCCGTAAAGCATGAAAAGGTTGGTGGGGCGGGCGTCCTCGCCCGCCAAGCAGTCCGCACAGGCTGGAAAGCCCGTGCCACCGGAAGAACTTTTCAGGAAGCAGCCCAGAAAACATAAGTAATTGCCTTAAAAAAGTTCATGTGGAGGTGCGCAGGGCGCACCCAACATGGCGGGCAGTGCCCGCCCTACACTGCTGACTGCTGATAGCTGACAGCTTTTCTAATCCACCACCACGGCATCAAATTTACAGCCATCGTAACAGGCGCCGCACTTGATGCATTTTTCCTGGATGATTTGGTGTGGTTCTTTCTTGGCGCCGAGCACCGCCTCTACCGGGCACCTGAGGCGGCAGAGCTGGCAGCCGTTGCACTTATCCTCCAAAATGCTGAAGGTGATCAATGGCTTGCATACTTTGGCGGGGCACTTATGATCCCGGATGTGAGCCTCGTATTCCTCCCGGAAATACTTGATGGTGGTAAGCACCGGGTTGGGGGCGGTGGCGCCCAGGCCGCACAGCGAGGTTTTTTTAATCAGTTCCGACATCTTGATGAGCTTATCGATGTCGCCCTCGGCGCCCCGGCCCTCGGTGATGGCCTCCAGCATCTCCATGAGACGCAGGGTCCCTTCCCGGCACGGGGTGCATTTGCCGCAGGACTCATCCCGGGTGAAGTCCAGGAAATACTTGGCGACGTTTACCATGCAATCCTTTTCGTCCATG
>JAGVPN010000004.1 GCA_020052215.1 Syntrophobacterales bacterium | reverse complement strand
GGCTTCATAGACCCGGCGGTTTGGGCTGACGGACTTCCGGGCTTGGCGGTAGCCTCACCCTGCTTGACCGCTTTGGCGATATTCATGGCGACAGCCTGTTTCTTGCTCACTGCGGGCATGACCCTTCTCCTTCTGGTTTTGCCGACCCCCAAATCTGCTCCCAACCTTCCCGGTAGGCATCCGAGGAATGGCGGACAGTGGCCAAATCTCCCGTGGGGCAAGGCGGCTCCCCATTGTGCCCCTTCTCCGGGGTTACTTCCTGGCCAGTCAAGACGTTTTTGAACCCCTCCGTGGTCTTCGGAGTGCCGTCCAAATTCTTCCCTTCAAAAAACTTCAGGGGCCACCAGCCTCTGTAGCCACTGGTATTCATCACATCGCCCCCCTCACCGCGTAAGTCTGCACTCTGGCCTTGTTCCTCATGGCCAATTCCCGGTATTTCTTCATATCCACCTTCCGGTCCACCATTGGCAGGAGAACACAGCAAGCATTGGCCCAGGCATCGGCGAAATGGCTGGCAGAGTCCTTTTCCGGCTTTACGGTCTCGGCCCGGGTGACATTCCCCGAGTTGTCCGTCTTATAGTGCCACTGGCCATCAAGCGCCTTGTGGAGCAGAAGATTGTCTTGGGATAGATAAACCGCAGGAAGGCCCTGGATGCTGTGATTCAATGCGTAGGTGAAGCCCGCCTTCATGTGGTGCCACTTCGATGGGCCCGGCTGGAAAATCGTTCCGGGAAAAAACGACTCCACCACTTTAGCCGCGCTCTCCATGATGTTACTCTGGTCTGGCTGTTTCATGGTGCAGTCGCCGCCGACCCGCCATGATCTTGGCTTGTCCTTCCATTCCGGGTTGTTAATCATGGGGAGGACCTGGTTTTCGATGAGGGCTCGGATGTCGCCCCCTTCCAGGCGCAGGGTGTTCAAGAATATCAGGCGGCCAGTTTGCGTAATCTGACCCAGGACACACGCGGGGTTGTGCCATGAATCGAAAAAGGCGAATGAGACAAGCCCCTTGGCAGGGACCAGGCGCATGGGAGCCCGATGGATTAGCTCCTTGTAGTCCGGCGTTACCGCCTGCCCCACCTTGATCTTGGCAAACTTGCCCTCGACGTACCGGGCATAAGAGGCCGGGTCGTTGGCGTACATCTTCATTGCCGCTTGGCGAGCATCTTCCCCGAGTTCGGTGTTTTCCCCGTAAGGCACATGCCATATCTGCTTTTGGACCAGGGGGAAGTTAGGGTCGAAGTCCTCCTCTTCAATGAACCGGCGATAGGTCCAATGGTCCTCATCAGCAGGGTTCATGTCCACCAACAGGCGGCCGGGAGTGCCTTTCCTTCGGAGCGCCCGGATGACCGCCACGTTATAAACTTCCTCTGACAGACCAGCGTTAGCCTTGTCAGAGATGGGGGCCGGCTCGTTCAACCAGATCAGGGAGTATGCCGATGACCCCTGGAGTTTCCCCAAGCTGGCCGGATCATCAATGCCAAACAGATCCACGTCTATCCGGGGATTAGTAAAAATCGTCAGTTCTTTGAATTCATTCTTGAAACGATAGGCGTGGGGGTGATTCTCGAAAAACTCTTGAATAGATGGGACGATGCTTAACTTGATGTTTTCAAGAGTATCACGAACAATGGCGCACCGGATGGGTTGACCACATCGTTCAGCATGGGCAACCATGGCCCCAATGCAACCGAAAGTTTTCCCCTCTCCAAGAGGGGCAATAAGAATGGTAATCGTTTTCTCTGAATAGATGAAATCTTTGATCGTCGGAGAAAACTCATACTCCAATAATTCGCTCATGCATACCGATAACACTTATTAAAAATATGATGCAAGGGTAAAAAACACCCTTTACTTTTTCTAAATTATAAGAAATAGTATGGTTATCTTACGAAAACGGGGGATTTTTTTATGGATAATAAAGTTTTAGCGAGCAAAGAGGCAACAACCACAAGAAAGGTTATTAATCAGAACGGTTCTCTTTATGTTTCACTGCCTAAAAAATTTGTAAAACGGCATGAAATTAAGGCGGGAGATTTCGTGTCGATGGTTTGGGGTGGGTCTCTGCGAATTATCCCGATGGACAAGACCTCTGAATGAGCGACAACTACCTGGTGGCGAGTGGCATCTTCACCTACCTCATTGACCTGGGCCGGACTGCAAGATACGCCTCCCCCCGCTTCATCGGGGCGGCGGAAAAGCTCAAGGGCTCATACCCGGCGCAGGGTGTACCGCCAGGTCCGGCCAGAGCGAAAAGACCGCCGGGCCCATCCTGAGCCATCTCATTCGGGCATGTGCATATCGCCGACCAACAAGTGTAAGGTAATTCTGAGTGGTGGTCTTGGCGTGGACTCCATGCCACCTATTTCGATCTGCAAATCATATCCGCAACTCTTTGGATTTTTTGAGAAGTTTCGTTGGTGGCAAGTGATCAATTATTGAATTGGAATAGCGCCATGCTTAGGTATACACTGGAATGATGCCCAGGACAGATATGGGTCATTAACTAACGTGTAATAGCTCGATGTCTTCTTATCATGGGAAAGGTTTGGCCATGCCCTAAATGTGGTAAGAAGGGGACCAAGGGAAGGCGTATTACCATGTGGGACTAAAAAGTGCTGTGGGGCCGGCGTGGGTCAAAGGATGCACCTACCCCGCCGACCCGTTAATCTCCTCCATCAACTTCACGGCACCATCGAGGCAAAAGCACCCAGGGCCAATTTTACAATCGCCAGCAGTCTTCAGGCACTCCACTTCCTCGGCCACGTCCAGCGCTTCCGCCAGTTCAACGCAATGCTCGATTTGAGCCAGTATCCGCCTCTTATCCGACTCCGAAAGCGTTGACGCTTCCAGGTCCATCCTCAGTTTTTTTAGACCCTTTTTTACCTTGGTTTGGGAGCCAGACAGACCAATACAAATTCGGCAGATGTCCTGGGAGAAGGCCCGCAAGGCAGGCAGGACGACATTGTAGCCCCTCAACTGGTTGTCAAAATAGGTAAGCATTT
>JAGVPN010000183.1 GCA_020052215.1 Syntrophobacterales bacterium | reverse complement strand
GCCGCGGCTCTAAACCAATGCCCAAAATCGACCTCCAAACAGCTATAAATATATTAACTGAACAGTATTGGATTTAGGGGGATTTAAGAACCTCCAGACGGAAGGAATTTATGGCAAACGCGATAAATGCTGGCGCCCCAGGCTTTCCAGCCCGGGCGCACGGGCCGGAGGCCTGGGCCACTTGAGGTCTGGCAAGGAGACTCCGTTTGGCAAACCAGGGGCTTGATGGACGGAAGTGGTTGGTATTCCTGCTGCTGATTACTTTTCTGGCCGCGGTCCTCGCGGGCTGCAAGGCCCAGGAAGAGAAAAAGACCTATGGCGGCCCGGACACCGGCCCGGCCTACGGCGATTTGTTCATCGACGCCTCCATCGGCGACGCCAGCACCCTGTTGCCTCCCCTGGCCGTTGACGCCTCTTCGGGCAGCATCAACTCCCTGATTTACAACGGCCTGGTGAAGTATGACGCCAACCTCAACCCGGTGGGGGACCTGGCCGAGAACTGGGACATCTCCCCGGACGGGCTCACCATCACCTTCCATCTCCGTAAGGGGGTCAAGTGGCACGACGGCGCCCCTTTCACGGCCAAAGACGTGTTGTTCACCTACCAGGTGATGGTGGACCCCAAGACCCCCACCGCTTATTCCGGGGACTATCTCCAGGTGAAAAAGGCCGAGGCGCCGGACGACTACACCTTCCGGGTGACCTATCCCCAGCCCTTCGCCCCGGCCCTGGGCTCCTGGGGGCTGGCCATTCTGCCCCGGCACCTGCTGGAGGGCGTGGACCTCACCAAGTCTCCCTTAGGAAGGCGCCCCATCGGCACCGGCCCCTATATCTTCAAGGAGTGGCGGGCCGGGGAGAAAATCGCCCTGGCTTACAACCCCGACTATTTTGAGGGCCGCCCCTATCTCAACGGCTACGTCTATCTGGTGAAACCGGACACGGCCACCATGTTCATGGAGCTCAAGGCCGGCAACCTTGACCGGATGAACCTCAATGCCATCCAGTATACCCGTCAGACGGAGTACCCCAAGTTCACCCGGATGTACAAAAAGTATCGCTACATGCCTTTTTCTTACATCTATCTGGGGTACAATCTGAACGATTCCCGGTTCGCCGACCGGCGGGTGCGCCAGGCCCTGACCCATGCCATCAATAAAAAAGAGATCATCGACGGGGTGCTCATGGGCCTGGGGGAGGAAGCCACCGGCCCTTATAAACCCGGCACCTGGTACTACAACCCCAACGTGCCCCAATTTCCCTACGATCCGGCCAAGGCCAAGGCCTTGCTGGCCGCAGCCGGCTGGACCCCCAATGCCGACGGTATCCTCACGAAAGACGGCGCCCCCTTTGCGTTCACCATCCTCACCAATCAAGGCAATGATACCCGGCAACGCACCGCGGAGATCATCCAGAGCCGGCTGCGGGCCGTAGGCATCCTGGTAAAGATCCGGCAGGTGGAATGGGCCGCGTTCGTCAAGGAATTCATCCAAAAGGGGAGGTTCGAGGCCATCCTGTTGGGCTGGAACACCGGCCTGGACCCGGACCAGTATGACATCTGGCACTCCTCCAAGACCAAGCCCGGGGAGCTCAACGTCACCGGCTACAAAAACCCCGAGGTGGATGCTTTGCTGGCGGAGGGCCGCCACACCTTCGACCGGGAAAAACGGCGGCAGGCTTACTTCCGCTTCCAGGAGATCGTGGCCGAGGACCAGCCCTACACCTTCCTTTTCGTCCCCGACGCCCTGCCCGCCATCTCCAGTCGCTTCCGAGGCATCAAACCCGCGCCCGCCGGCATCGATTACAACTTCATCAAGTGGTACGTCACCCAGGGCGAGCAGAAATACACCCTGTCGCCTTATTGAGAGCTGACGCGCCTGGGCCTTTGGCGCTCTCAACCTTCCCGGTTTCAGAGGGGCCGGAGCAAACGAGCGCCGGACTTGTTTTTGACTGGGACAGGCCCAATTTTCCGTTGACTTTATAGCCTCTTTTCATTATAAGGGGAGCATAAGCAATTTCCCCGGGAGGCAAAGGGGAAATTGGCCGCAGGGAAGCGGTAGTTCGCCAGCGGACCTTTCAGCGGATACCCCTATAAGCAGTCTTTTATGCCGGAGGACGCCATGAAAAAAATCGGGGCCAAGGTAGCTTACCTGGTTTTGGGTATTCTTTCATTTTTCGGTATGTGGCCCGCTTCGGCGACCTCTATTCCCCAACCGCAGGCAAATCCGCTGAACGAGGTTAAAACCACCACGCCGCTTTATTTGAAACACAGCGTTGAGATGCTTCCTAAAATGAGCCAGGAGAAAAACCTAACCTTAGCCCATTGGTCTCATAGAAGCCACCGCTCGCACTGGGCTCACTACGCACATCGGGCCCATTACTCACATTATAACGGCTACAGATACTAAAACCAGAGGCGCATAAAATATTATAGTGGTAATTTTGGGTTAACAAGTGTATTGTTTGTAATTAAATAGCTACAAGTGACGTCGATTGCAAGTTATAATCCTGCAACCCCTTCCTCATATTTGCTTGGCACTAAGGATTTGAAGCATCACTTCTTCGATGATTTCCCTACTGAGTTTTTTTGCAGGAATAAATTGCGCTTGCACATTTATGATAACAATTATGGCGATTCTCTGATGGTCTCTCTTGCATCAATGATAAATATTGTTATACCAAGTTGCCGTCATAGAGGTAATTCTGGCTTTATGGTCGCAACCACCGTAGGGGCGGTTCGCGAACCGCCCCTACAATTCGGATTATTACTT
>JAGVPN010000298.1 GCA_020052215.1 Syntrophobacterales bacterium | reverse complement strand
TGGGGAGTTCTGCAATTGTCCGTGCCATCTGCGGTCCTCCTGTTATAGGTTGTCACAGGATACCACAGAATTATTATTAAGTGAACAGTATTGGATTTAAGTCTCATTTTGCAGGGCGATTTCAATCATATGTCATCCCAGCAACTGCTCCAGGCGTTAAGGAAACTGGTGGCGATGTCACTGAAATGTTTTGCGGCTGATTGCCCGGCGGTTTTTACTTTTAAAACCTTTGGCAAGATAGACCTCAAGAAAACTACTTGCGCTTAATCAAGGGGGCCACGACTGGCTTGCTTGACACCGGTTATTCCAACCGGTGAATTTTACCAAAAGGATTTGGGGCTTAAGTGCCTTGCCCGGGAAAGCGGGAGGCCGAAAGCTTAGAGAGGATGCTATGACTGGGACGAACCAACTGGCCACCTTCAGGGAGATGGTAATGAGCTTACTGCCAAAGCCTTGGCTGGTCTTGGCGGTGATGCTTTTGGTCCTTGGATTTCAAGGGACTCCGGTGGCGCAGGCCACCAGCTACGGCGCCAACATTACCCTCTATGACGGCATGGTTGCTGGTGGCACCGGCTGGTATAACCGGGGGGGGGCAGGCATTCTCGGCGGCGGCGAAGACCAGGAAGTGGAGGCGAATTGCACCACCGGGCAGGTCTGGGACCTGGAAGGTTTTTACCTGCAAGGCGCCAAGTTGACCATGATTGGCGGGTTCAACTTTAAGGCCGGTTATGACAACGTTAAATCGGGAGACATCTTCATCAAGACGGACAACGGCACCGCCCCAAAATACGGGCCCACTGCCAAGGGCACGGGTTATGCGTCCACCGTAAGTAATAGCTTTGGCTATAACTATGTAGTGAAGCTGAATTTCGGCGCCGGCTCTGCTGCAGATACCTATGTAGCCTATTTAATTGATGCCGGCACGCAAGTCAAGACCGTGGGCTATAAACAGAACGAGGGTGCGAACCCCTGGCAGTACGTCTCCGGTGGGACCCCGATACTTTCAGGCACGCCGAAGGTTTCCGGTAAGATGAGCAACGCTGCCATTAATGCGGGCTTGAGCGGTCCTGCCCTGGCAGACGATGGCTATGGGCACTATGTGGTAACCGTTGACCTCGGTTTCCTGCCCCAGGGCAATTATTATGTTCATTTTACCGAAGGTTGCGGCAACGACGACCTCATGGGGCACGGGGCGGTCCCGGTCCCGGGCAGCGTGCTGCTTCTGGGCAGCGGCCTGGTGGGGTTGGTTATGTTGAGGAGGGTCAGGAGGAGTTAACCAGTCAGGCCCTCCTAACCATAAACCGGAAAACCGAGGCAGGGTCAGCCATGGCCCTGCCTTATTTTTGCTTAAAAGCCATGGAACTGCTGTCCCGTTTCCCGGCCTCCGCCTCAGGGAAGATCCCCTTCAGGATAAAAATTCTCTCCCAACGTCATTCCTGCCTTGATTTTTTCTCGATACCGAGAGAAAGTTGACTTTGAGACCTTAGCCTTCGGCTGGCATGAAAAAACTGGAGCCCCCATGAGAAAGCTTTCAGCCTCGATTTTATCAGCGGATTTCGCCCGGCTGGCGGAGCACGTCAAGTCCGCGGAGCAGGCCGGCGTCGATTGGATCCACGTGGACGTCATGGATGGGCATTTCGTCCCGAATATTACCATCGGCCCGGCGGTGACCCAGGCCTTGCGCCGGGCCACCAGTCTGCCCCTGGATGTTCACCTGATGATTAACAATCCCGAGCGCTATGTGGAGGCCTTTGTGGAGGCCGGGGCCGATTGGTTGGGGATTCACGTGGAAGCCACGGCGCACCTGGAACGGCTCATCCAGCAGATCAAGGAAAGCGGCGCCAAAGCCGCGGTGACCCTGAACCCCGCTACTCCTTTGAACTGCCTGGAATACGTCCTCCAAGACGTGGATATGGTCCTGTTAATGACAGTGAACCCCGGCTTTTCCGGGCAGAAATTCATCCCCGGGGTCCTGCCCAAGATCCGCCGCCTGCGCCAGATGATCGATGCGCAGGGATTGGACGTCCTCATCCAGGTGGACGGCGGGGTCCAACTGGACACCTTAGGAGACTTGGTGGCCGCCGGCGCAGACGTCTTCGTCTCCGGCTCCGGCATCTTCAACGACCAGCCCCTGGCGGAAAACGTCCGGCGGTTCAAGGAACTGATGAACTAGCCAAAAGGAATCAGGAAGGAGGATGGTGATGGCAGGGAAACTCCGGCAGACCAAGATCGAGGCATTGCTTGGCAACGAAACGGCTTTTCGGGTGGCGCGCCGGTCCTACCAACCGCACCTGTGCCCGCGCCTGGCGGCAGGCGCCGGGAGCACCCGCCCCCTGGATGGCTTCGACCTGGACGTGATCAAGGTGGCCCGGGAACAGTTGCCCTTCGTCAGCAAGAATACGCTGCTCAAAATCATTCCGGATTCCCCCTCCCGCCAGGTAACGCCCCGGCGTCTGGGCGTCGTGCTCTCCGGGGGTCCGGCTCCGGGCGGCCACAATGTCATCGCCGGCCTGTTCCACGCGGCCAAGCGGGCCCATCCCGACAACCAGGTGATCGGCTTTCTGGCCGGCCCCAAAGGCATCGTCACCGACAAGCACGTGGAGATCACCGCCGACATGGTGGCGACTCACCTCAATTCCGGCGGCTTTCACATGCTGGGCACCGGCCGGGATAAGATCGACACCCCGGAAAAAATGAAGCGCTGCCGGGAAACTTGCGCCGTCCTCAAGCTTTCCGGCCTGGTGGTGGTGGGGGGCGACGATTCCAACACCAACGCCGCGTTTCTGGCGGAAAATCTCCGAGGCATCGGCACCCAGGTCATCGGCATCCCCAAGACCATTGACGGGGACCTGCAGGTGCCGGGCCTGCTCCAGATTCCCTTCGGCTTTCACTCCGCCTGCATGGCTTTTGCTACGGAGGTGGGCAATCTCAACTCCGACTGCAAATCCGACCTGAAATACTGGCATTTCAACCGCCTGATGGGCAGAAGCGCCAGCCATATCGCTCTGGAGGTGGCCTTCCAGACCCATCCCAACGTCATCCTCATCGGGGAAGAGATCGAGGAAAAGGAACTCACCATCCACAACGTGGTGCGCCTCATCGCCGACGTGATCGTGGACCGGGCCCGGGAAGGCAAAAACTATGGCACCATCCTGATTCCCGAAGGCATCCTGGAGTTTATCCACGAAGTCAACGTCCTGATCATCAAGATCAGTTACATCATCGCCCGCTACAACCGGGAGGCCACGGAAGACGAATCCTTCCACAAGCTCTCCTTTGAGGAACAGGTCCAGCTCATTGACAACAGCGACATCTGGCGGGACTACGACAGCCGGGTCTTTTTAGGCTTTCCGGGCCTGCTCCAGAAGGGCCTGCTGCTGCCCCGGGACAGCCACGGCAACTTTCAGTATGCCATGGTCAACACCGAGCGCATCCTCCTGGAAATGGTGGCCACCTACCTGCGGAAGCAGAAGGCCAAAGGCATTTACAAGGGCAATCTGCGCACCCAGAATCACTACTACGGCTATGACGGCCGGGGCACTTTCCCCACCAAGTTCGATTGCGACTACGGCTATAACCTGGGGTTTGCGGCTTACAGCCTCCTGGCCAACGGCGCCACCGGCTACATGGCGGCCATCAAAGACCTGCATTTACCGGTGGCGGACTGGCAGCCCATCGGCATCCCCCTGGCGCCCCTGATGCACCTGGAAGAGCGCAAGGGACGCCTGGAACTGGTGATCGCCAAGCAGAAGGTGGACCTGGAAGCGCCGGCCTTCAAGCTTTTGGAGCAGGAACGCCGGAAGTGGTCCCTGGAAGACCACTACCGCTTCCCCGGCCCCATTCAGTTCGACGGCCCCGCGGCGGACACCAAGCCCATAACGCTGCAGCTCAACTCTCTTTAGGGGCCAGGTCGGGGCCTCGAGGGATAAACGGAGCGAACTGCTCGGATTTGGCCAGCTATTTCGGGGCGGGGCGCCTCGAGCCCAGGAGGGAGAGGGCTCGGGTTAACAAAAAAGTAAAGAGCAGGTCAGCAACGAACAGGAACCTACCTTTTTGTGGGCTTGAGATCGGGCGGCGGGATTTTGGCCGGGCAATCAATGGGGCAATGGAGGCTACCGGTTTGCCAGGTTCTTCAGCTTGCCTCCCAGACCCAGGCCCCGCTGCTCCTTGATCAGCCTTTCCAGGCCGAACTGCTTGACCCGGTAGCCGATCTGGCGCAGGGTCAGGCCCAGGTCCATGGCGG
>JAGVPN010000190.1 GCA_020052215.1 Syntrophobacterales bacterium | reverse complement strand
GTCTGCACCTCCTTCTCCGGCATGAAGAAGAGCATCCCCCGGCCCTCCGGCAACTCGCTCCGGTAACTCAGGCCCAGGTAGAGCCGCACCGGGGTCCGCACCGCTTCGGCTTGGACCGTGACCTTGCCGACGGTCACCCGGACCCAGGGGTTGCCCTGTTCCGAGACTTCCTGCCCCCAGGCCCCCCCGGCCAGCCCGGAGAGGGCGGCCAGGAGCAGCCCGGCCATCACCCAGGCGCTCAGGTTGCGGTTGGCTCTCATGGTTAGCTCTCCTGTGGCCCACCAAGGCCCGCCTGGATTTTTAAGCCGGGGACTCCGGGGCGCCTTCCCCGGAACCATACTCTACTTCCCCCGTAAGGGCGCCTTGAGCGCGGCGATAAAGTCCCCCACCTCTTTGATCAGTTCCGGGCCCCGCAGTCTCGCCACCCGCTGGACAATGGCGCTGCCCACCACCACCCCGTCCACATAAGGGGCGAGAGCCGCCACCTGCTCCGGGGTGGAGATGCCAAAACCCACGGCCAGGGGGCATTTCACCAGGGCGCGTACTTCCTTCAGCGACGCCGCCAGGTCCGGAGGCAGCTCGGTGCGGGCCCCGGTGATCCCGGTCACCGACACGTAATAGAGAAACCCCTTGGTGAGTCGCCCCAGGGTCCTGACGCGCTCGGCGCCGCTGGTGGGCGCGGCCAGGAAAATAGTGGCGATTTTCGCCTTGGCGGCCGCCACCCGCCAGGGGCTCGCCTCCTCCGGGGGCAGGTCCGGAATGATGAAGCCGTCCACACCGTTATCCGCTGCCTTTGCAGCGGTGCGCTCCAGCCCATATTGCAGCATGGGGTTGTAGTAGCCCATGAGGATCAACGGGATCTGGGTCTGGGCTCGCAATTCCCCCGCCAGGTTCAAGACGTCCTCCAGGTGGACGCCCCCCTGCATGGCCCGGAGACTGGCGGCCTGAATGGTGGGGCCGTCGGCCAGGGGATCGGAAAAGGGGACGCCCAATTCCAGGATATCCGCGCCCCGGGCAGCCATTTCCAGGGCCAGGGCCCGGGTGGTGGCCAGATCCGGGTCACCCGCGGTGATAAAGGGAATCAGGGCTTTTTCGCCTTTGGCCTTGAGCTGTTTGAACACCCGGTCAATACGCCTCAACGGACACCTCCATAGCTTCGGCCACTGCGTCCACATCCTTGTCACCCCGGCCGGAGAGGTTGACGATCACGATGTCATCCGCGGTGTACTCGGGCGCCAGCCGCTTCAGGTAGGCGATGGCGTGGGCGGACTCCAGGGCCGGGAGAATGCCTTCCGTCCGGGAGAGCAGGTTGAACCCCGAAAGGGCCTCGGTATCCGTCACCGCCACATATTCGGCCCGCCCTTTGTCCTTGAACCAGGCATGCTCCGGGCCGACGCCGGGGTAATCCAGCCCCGGCGCCAGGGAGTGGGCCTCCTGGATGTTACCCCAGGGGTCTTGCAAGAGATAGCTGAAGGCGCCGTGGAGCACTCCCACCGTCCCGGCCACCAGGGTGGCGGAATGGTGTTGGGTGTGGACCCCATGGCCCGCGGCCTCCACCCCCACGAACCGCACCGGGTCGTCCCGGAAGGCGTTAAACAGCCCCATGGCATTGCTGCCGCCGCCGACGCAGGCCACCAGACACTGGGGCAGCTTGCCGGTGCGGCGCCTCAACTGGGCCCGGGCCTCCTGGCCGATCACCGCCTGAAAATCCCGGACAATCATGGGATAGGGGTGAGGGCCGCCCACGGAACCCAGGACATAGTGGGTGTGGCGCACGTTGGTGACCCAATCCCGGATGGCGTCATTCATGGCATCCTTCAGGGTGCGGCTGCCCGACTCCACCGGCACTACCTTGGCCCCCAACAGGTTCATGCGGATGACGTTGAGGCGCTGGCGGCGGATGTCTTCGGTGCCCATGTAAATGTCGCAGGACAACCCCAACAGGGCCGCCACCGTGGCGGTGGCCACCCCGTGCTGGCCCGCCCCGGTCTCGGCGATGAGCCGGGTTTTGCCCATGCGCCGGGCCAACAACCCCTGCCCCAAAGTGTTGTTGATCTTGTGCGCCCCGGTGTGGGCCAGGTCCTCCCGCTTGATATAAATCTGCGGCCCCCCCAATTCCGCGGTCAAATGCCGGGCGAAATACAGGGGCGTGGGACGGCCCACGTAATCCTTCAGGTACCAGGACAACTCCTGGCGAAACTCCGGGGTGCGATGGATCCGGCGATACGCCTCCTCCAACTCCAACAGGGCGGGCATCAGAGTCTCCGGCACAAACCGACCCCCATACCGCCCATACCTTCCATGCCGATCCGGTAACAAGGTAACCTCCTTTAAAGAAAAGCTGTCAGCCTTCAGCTTTCAGCAGTCAGCCAAAAGAAAGACTTCGCTCACTGTCCTGAAAAGTTCCCGTAGGGGCGGTTCGCGAACCGCCCCTACAACGGCTTTTCATAATTTACGGGTGGGCCAAAGGCCCATGAGGAACTGTCTTGAAAAGTTTTTGGTGGCACAGGCGTCTCGCCTGTGCATACGGCAGTAGCCAACGGCGGGCAGTGCCCGCCCTACATCTATTTTCATGTTTTATGGGTGGGCCAAAGGCCCATGCGCTACTGCCCACTGCCCACCGCCTTAAAAAACGCCCGCAGCTTCGCCGGGTCTTTTTTGCCTGGGGCGGCCTCGGTGCCGCTGGCCGCGTCCACGGCCGCGGGTTGGGCGACCTCGATAGCCTGGGCCACGTTCGCTGGGGTCAGGCCCCCAGCCAGGATGATCCGGCCGTATGGTTTGGCCTCCCGGGCCAGATGCCAGTCAAAGACTTCGCCAGTGCCGCCGACTTGCCCTTTTTTATAAGTATCTAAAAGCATGGCCTGGGCCGCCCCCTGGTAGTCGGCCAGCAGGCGCAGGGAGTTTTCGTCTTTGATCCGAAAGACTTTAATCACTTTGCGCCCCAGGCTCCGGCAGTACTCCGGAGACTCCTGGCCGTGCAACTGGACCCAGTCCAGGCGCACCTTCGCCGCCAGGTCCTCCACCACAGCAGCGTCTTCATCCACGAACACCCCGACGCTGGCCACGAAGGGCGGCAGTTGGGCAATGATCTCCCGGGCGGTTTCCGGGGCCACCTTCCGGGGGCTTTTGGGGTAAAAGATAAACCCCAGGGCGTGAGCCCCCAATTCGGCGGCCAGGAGGGCGTCCTCTAAATTCGTGATGCCGCAAATTTTAATTTTTACCATGCCTTAAATCCCGGGGACCACAGGCCGCCCTGTGTTGCTTGGTTTATAACACGCTGCGTAGGGGCGGGTTTTAAACCCGCCCCTACCCTTTGATGAATTCCCTTAACGCCGCCCCCGGGTCCGCCCGGGTCACCAGGCGCTCACCGATGAGAAAGGCGTGAATGCCTGCGGCCATCAAAGGTTCCAGGTCAGCCCGGGTCTTGATCCCCGAGGCGGCCACCAACGTCACCTCCGGGGGCGCCAGGGGGGCCAACTCCAACGCCCGGTCCGGAAACATCTCGAAGGTGTGGAGATTCCGGGAGTTGATGCCGATCACCCGGGCCCCCGCAACCAGAGCCGTCTCCATTTCCGCCGCGGTGTGCACCTCCACCAGGGCCGACAGCCCCAGGGAGCGGGTCAGGAGCAGCAAGGCCCGAAGTTTTCCCAATTCCAGCAGGCTAACGATGAGCAGCAGGGCGTCGGCCCCCAGCGCCGCGGTTTCATAAACCTGAATAAGCTCTATGATAAAATCCTTCCGCAGGATGGGGAGGTGGATCACCGGGCGCATCCGCCGGATGAACTCCGGGTCGCCCTTAAAATAATGGGGTTCCGTCAGGACCGAAATCGCCGCGGCGCCGTTGGCCTGGTAGATTTGCGCCAACTCCACCGGGTCCCAGTGCATGGCAAACTCTCCCTTGCTGGGGGAGGCTCGCTTGACCTCGGCAATAACCGCCGGGCCTTTCGCACCATCCAGGGCAGCCTTGAGGCTTACCGGCGCCGGCCGCCGGGCGATTTCGGCCTTAAAGGCCTCGGCCACCCCCGGTTCGAACAGCCGGAGGGAGTCCTCCAGCTTCCGGGCGACAATTTCTGCTAAAAAGTTCATGATGTGCCTGCTGTTACCGTTGCTGTTTTCTTCTCGTTCCCAAGCTCCTGCTTGGGAACGCAGTTGCCGCCAAGCTCCTGCTTGGCAAGCAAAACAACGCCTTGATCAAATTTCGGTTCCCAGGCGGGAGCCTTCCTGGTCATTGCCATCTCTCGATATGGCGGGCAATGCCCGCCCTACATAACTGGCGCGTAAGACGCGCCCTACAACGGATCACTCCCAAAAGATTTGCTCTTGTCGATCAGGGCTTCCAGTTTGGCCAGGGCCTTGCCGGAGCGGATGGTCTCCCGGGCCAGTTCGATGCCCCGGGGAAAATCCGGGACCAGGCCCGCGGCGATGAAGGCGGCGGCGGCGTTTAAGGCCACCATATCTTCCCGGGGACCCCCCTCTCCGGCCAGAACTTTTCTGACAATCCGGGCGTTGTCGAAGACGTCCCCGCCCTTGATGTCCGAAAGCGCCGCCCGCGTCATCCCGAAATCCTCCGGGGCGATATCGTAGGTCGTGACCGCCCCGTCCTTAAGCTGGCTCACCCGGGTGGGGCCAACGATGCTGATTTCGTCAAACGACCCCTCACCATAAACCACGAAGGCGCTCTTGCCCCCCAAATTGCCCAACACCTGGGCCAGAGGTTCCGTGAGCCGGGCGTCATAGACCCCCAGCACCTGGACGTTGGCGTTGGCCGGGTTGGTCAGAGGCCCCAGGACGTTGAAGATGGTGCGGATGCCGATTTCCCGCCGGGGGCCGATGGCGTAGCGCATGGCCCCGTGGAGCTGGGGGGCGAAGAGAAAGCCGATGCCCACCTCCAGGATGCACCAGGCCACCTGTTCCGGGGTCAGGGCCAGGTTGATCCCCAACGCCTCGATAACGTCGGCGGAGCCGCAGCGGGAGGACACCGCCCGGTTGCCGTGCTTGGCGACTTTAAGCCCCGCCCCGGCCACCACGAAGGCGGTGGTGGTGGAGACGTTGAAGGTGCTGGTGGCGTCGCCGCCGGTGCCGCAGGTGTCCACCACGGTCTCCCAGTCCACGTTGATCTCATCCCGGTCCAGGTCGATGAGCCCGTCCGAGATGGGGATGCGGGTGGCCTTGGCCCGCATCACCCTGGCCGCGGCGGTGATCTCGGCCACGGTCTCGCCCTTCATCCTCAGGGCCGTGATGAAGGCGCCGATCTGGGCCTCGGTGGCCTCCCCATTCATAATGGCCTCCATGGCCCGGATCATCTCGGCCTCGGTCAGGTCCTGCCGGCTGACTACCTTGAGTATGGCTTCTTTGAGCATGAGCGTTATCCTTCATCTATTGTGGTTATCTGTATTTACTTAAACTGCGTCAACACCTCGGCCTCGTCATAGGGCCTCTGGTGTTTCCCCGGGCTCCTCCGGGACGCTCACCGTTCCCCCGGCCTTAGCCGCCGCAACCCCGGCGGCCAGGGCTTGGCGGTTCAAATCCTCGGTGCCCTTAGGCACCCGGGCCAGCACCGCGGCCGTCAGGCTTTCAAGGGACACCGCCCCGGTGAGTTGGGCCAAAGCCCCCAGGGCCACGATGTTGGCCGCCATGACCCTCCCCAACTCCCGGGCGATCCGGGTGAAGGGCAAGGCCACGGCCCGGTTGGCGGGGGCCTCTTTCACCAGGTCGGCGTCCACTAGAAGCAGGCCTCCGGGCTTCAGGTCAGAGAGAAACACATCCAACGACTTCTGATTCATGGCCAGGAGCACGTCCGGCTGGATGGCCTTGGGATAATCGATCTCCGCGTCGCTGATCACCACTTCGGCCTTGGACGCCCCGCCCCGGGCCTCGGGGCCGTAGCTCTGGGTCTGACAGACAAACTTGCCGTCATAGACCCCGGCGGCCTCGGCCAAAATGATTCCCGCCAGGATCAGCCCCTGCCCCCCAGACCCGGCCAGGCGTATTTCATAACGGCTTGACATGCTTGCTTACCTGTTTTGAGTTCAAGGTTCAAGGTTAGAGCGGTTGCCAACAGTTCTTTTCGATTGCTGATTTTCAAATCCCCCTAAATCCCCCTTTTTCAAAGGTGGACTTTAACAGCAATTCCTTGTAGTTCCCCCCTTTTCTAAAGGGGGGTTAGGGGGGATTAGAATGCTTCCCATAACGGAAAAAACTTTTGGCAATTACTATAGTTCGCAGTATTCAAACTTCAAACCTTGAACTTTGAACTTTGAACTTTTAACTATTTCTCCATCATCGCCGCCCGGGCTGCGTCCCGGATCTTCTGGTATTCTTCGGTATAGACGGGCAGGTCCCGGTCCACCAGGGTGCCGATGGTGATCTTGCCCGCCAGTTCCTCCGGGCTCATGGTCCCGGCCTGGTCCATCCGCACGGCCATCGCTTTCTGTTGGCGCATCATCTCCACCGCACCCCCCAGTTTATTTTTGGCCCCGAACTGCGTGTGGCAGTGGCTGATGACCTCCACCACCGCGAAACCCCGTTTCTTGATGGCCTGCTCCATCAACTGGTCCAGCAGGGTGGCGTGGTACACCGTGCCCCGCCCCACCATGGCGGCCCCGGCGCACACGGCCATCTCGCTGATGGAAAAGGCGTGTTCCACGTGGCCGTACATCGAGGTGGCGGACCTGGCCCCGTAAGGCGTGGTGGGGGAATACTGGCCGCCGGTCATGCCGTAGATATTGTTGTTGATGATGATGGCCGTGAGGTTCAGGTTGCGCCGGGCCGCGTGGATAAAATGGTTGCCGCCGATGGCGGTGGCGTCGCCGTCGCCCATGACCACGATCACCTGGAGCTTGGGGTTGGCCAGTTTGACGCCGGTGGCGAAGGTCAACGCCCGGCCGTGGGTGGTGTGCAGCGTATTGAAATCCACGTACACGCTCATCCGCCCAGCGCAGCCGATCCCCGTCACCAAAACAATGTCGTCTTTCCCAAACCCGGTGCGGTCGATGGCCCGGATCAGCGCCCCCAGGACAATGCCGTTGCCGCACCCCGGGCACCAGACGTGGGGGAACTTCTTTTCGTGGCGCAGGTACTTGTGGACCAGTTTGGTGACTTCGGGCATGGTTAGCTCTCAGCTTTCAGCGATCAGCTTTCAGCTTTTGGTTTTCGGTTTTCGGTTTTCGGTTTTCGGTGGGGCGGGCCTCCGTGCCCGCCAAACTTATGTAGGGCGGGCATTGCCCGCCATTAAAAATGCATCATTTACGGCGGGCAATGCC
>JAGVPN010000253.1 GCA_020052215.1 Syntrophobacterales bacterium | reverse complement strand
GTGGAGGTAGGGGCGCACCTATTGCTAAGTTGCATAAATAACCGCTCGATAAAACAAGCATTGCAGTAATAACAGGGTATTTAAAGTCCCCCTTTTGTAAAGGGGGATTTAGGCAGCAGTGTCCGGTTTGGTTTTTGCAAAAAAGGATGCTCGCTCTACGTAAAACAACAGTTGATAAATTAGCTCACGCCCTTTTTGCTCAGAGAAGAATACTTCCCCCTCACCCCGGCCCTCTCCCCCATTGGGGGAGAGGGGGAAAAGTGGAACTGATTTAATGCCTTATGGTTACTAAACCCGGCGACCTCTTCTACTCCCTCTCCCCCCGCTTTGGGGGGAGAGGGTTGGGGGGGCAGAACCACCGCATGCAATTTTCTAACCGGACACTGCTGGGATTTATACCACTTCGCACCCAAATGGTAGCACAGGCTTTCCAGCCTGTGCAGGCGCAGGCTAAAGTCTGCGGCTACCAATAATTACCTTTTGATTGCAACTCGGTATTAGGGGGATTATCAGGCGCTTAATTAATCCCCCCTGACCCCCCTTTAGAAAAGGGGGGGATTCCCCCCATCTTTTGCGTTAGATTAATGAAATCAACCACCAGGTGTGCACCCCGGGCGGACACCCAGGTCCGCCCCTGCACGTCCCTCCCTTAACTTTTCTTCCCCAACTCCTCCGACCGCCGGGCCGCGGCGGTCACCGCGTCCATGACCGCGCCTCGAAAGCCGCTGGACTCCAGGGCATGAAGCCCGGCGATGGTGGTCCCTCCCGGGGAGGTCACCATGTCTTTCAGGAGGGCCGGGTGCAGCTGTTTCTCATGGCAGAGGCGGGCCGTGCCCAGGACCGTCTGGGTGGCCAGGGTCAGGGCCAGGGGCCGGGGCAGCCCCATTTTCACCCCGCCGTCGGCCAGGGCCTCGATGAACACGGCCACAAAGGCCGGGCCGCTGGCGCTTAAGCCGGTGACCGCGTCCAGGAGTCTTTCCTCCACCACCACGGCCTGTCCCACGGCCTTAAACAGGTCCAGGGCCAGGGCCAGGTCTTCCGGGGTGACGCTGCGGCCTGGGGCCAGGGCCGCCATCCCGGCCCCCACCAGGGTGGGGGTGTTGGGCATGACCCGGATCACCCGGGAGTGGGGTAAGGCCCCTTCCAGCACCGCCAGGGGAACCCCGGCGGCGATGGAAATGATGAGGTGCCAGGGCCGGGCGAATTCTTTGACGCCGGTCAGGACCGCGGGCAGCACCTGAGGCTTGACCCCCAGCACCACCACGGGAGCGTGCATCACCTCGGGGTTGTCCAGGGCGGCCGCCACCCCCAACTCATCCATCTGGGCCTGCCGGGCCGGGTCCGGGTCATAGTAGATCAGGTTTTCCCGGGGAACGTCGCCCCCCGCCAGCAACCCCTTAATGATGGCCCCGCCCATGCTGCCGACGCCGATAAACCCCAGCTTTATTGCCGCCAAGCGCCCTTTCCCCGGTTCTGTGATTGACATAGACCCTATCTCCCGTCATAGTTTCAGGTAATAGCTATTGTGCCACACCTGCCGGGCTGATTGCATGAAAAAAGTGGTGAGCAAGGCTCAAGCCCGTGGCTTTGTGGGTCGCCGGGCGCCAGGAGGGAACTGATACTGATGGTTATAGCGAATGCCAAAAGTTTTTTCCGTTATTGCGCCTGCCGCAAGAACCTAAATCCCCCCTATCCCCCCTTTTCCAAAGGGGGGAACTTAGCGGGTTCCTTTGAAAGTCCCCCTTTGAAAAAGGGGGATTTAGGGGGATTTAAGAACCAGCAAACGGAAAGAATTTATGGCAAAGGCTATAAAACCCGGTTCCTAAGACTTTCCGCAGCCAGACTATGTCTCATCATCTGGTGGCTCCTGGCCTGGACCGGAGCGGGTCTGGCCGCCGACTCCGCCGCCTTGCCGGCGAAGGATTGGAACCCCCGCCAGGTGGAGCGCCTCCAGGCTCCCGCCGGGGGTAAGCTGACGTTCGCGGTCCTGGGAGACAGCCGCAGCAACCCGCCGGTCTTTGAACAGGCGCTTAAAGATATGGCCCGCGACCCCAGCCTGACTTTCGCCATTGTGGTCGGGGATATGGTGGAGCAGGGCACGTTGGCGCAATTTGACGAGTTCTTCAAGCAAATCCGGCCTTACATCCGGATGCCCTTCCTGACGGCGGTGGGCAATCACGACCTGGGAAAGAATCAGGACCTGACCCTTTACCGGGAGATTTTCGGCCCGGATTACTATGCCTTTCAGCTCAAGGACAACTATTTTATCTTCGTCAATGATGTGGAGCCTAACGGGGTCGGCGAAGTCCAGTGGCTCTGGCTGGAGAAGGAATTAAAGCGGTCCCGGTCTTATAAGACCCGCCTGGTGTTTCTCCATACTCCCCTCTTTGACCCTCGGGGGGGTGACAAGCACCACTGCCTGCCGGAGGCCACCGGACGCCGGCTGGCCGCCCTCTTTCGTCAATATCACGTAACCCATATCTTTGCCGGTCATATCCACAGCTACTTTTCCGGCCACTGGGACGGCGTCCCCTTTACCATCACCGGTGGGGCCGGGGCGCCCCTCTATGGGACCGACCCCAAACATTTTTTTTATCACTACCTCAAGGTCACCCTCCAAGCGGGTGAGGTTCAGGTCGAGGTGCAGCGGATCAAAACGGCAGGGGGGCACTAGCCTGATGAGCGAATCGACCGTTAAACCCATTTTGGCCCTGACCATGGGCGACCCGGTGGGAGTGGGGCCCGAGATCATCGTCAAGGCCCTGGTTGACGCCCGGATTTACCAGGGGTGCCGGCCCCTGGTCCTGGGCGACCTGAGCGCCCTGGAGCGGGCCCGCCTGGCCCTGGACCCGGCCCTAAAAATCCATCTAGCCGACCGCCCCGGGGCGGGGCGCTACCAACTGGGGACCCTGGACCTCATGCCCCTGTCCCAGCTGGCGCCCGCAGACCTTTCGTACGGCCGCCCCACTCCCGCCTCCGGTGCGGCCATGGTCGGCTACATCCTCACCGCCATTGATCTGGCCCTGGCGGAAAAAGTGGCGGGCCTGGTCACCGCCCCCATCAGCAAGATCTCCATGAAGCTATCGGGCTACGATTATCCTGGCCACACCGAGCTTTTGGCGGAGAAGACCAAGACCGCCGAGTTTGCCATGATGCTGGCCGGGGGGGAGTTCCGGGTGGTCCTGGCCACCATTCACTGCGCCTTATCTGAAGTGCCGAAGCGAATCACCCGGGAAGGCCTGGTGCGGCTTTTCCACCTCGCCTCCCGGGCGTTGGACCGGGATTTTGGGCTGGCCGGGGTACCCCTGGGAGTGGCGGCCCTCAACCCCCACGCCAGCGAAGACGGTATGTTCGGCCACGAAGAAGAGGCGATTATCATTCCGGCGGTCAAAGAGGCCCAGGCCGCGGGCCTGGCCGTGGAGGGCCCCTTCCCGGCCGACACCCTGTTCTGGCGCCATAGCCAAGGGGAGTTCGCGGCCATCATCTGCATGTACCACGACCAGGGGCTCATCCCTCTGAAATTATTACACTTCATGGACGGGGTGAACGTCACCCTGGGGCTGCCCATCATCCGCACTTCGGTGGACCACGGCACCGCCTATGACCTGGCGGGCACCGGCAAGGCCGCCTCTCTCAGCCTCAAGGCGGCGATCATGATGGCGGCGGAGATGGCGAAGCGGAGGTTTGGGAAGTGATAGATGATTTGGGGGAAGGCGGGGGAATCTCTTACGAAAAATCCCCCCGGCCCCGCCCAGAATAAAGCAGGCGGGCACGGAGGCCCGCCCTACCATCAACGAATGTAGGGGCGGTTCGCGAACCGCCCCGACGATTAATCAGCATAAATGTCTGTGCCCGGCTACCGGCAATCCTTGCAGACGTAGAAACTTTCCACCGGGTCGCCGGTGAGTTTGGCCCAGTGTTCCAGTTGGGCCTTGGGGGCGATATAGTTGCCGCACTTGTTGCAGGGCTGGAGTTCGAATTTCCGGCCCCAGACGGTGCGGATACCGTCCTTCTCGGTGTAGGCGATGGTGTTGGTGGGGCAGATAAAGACGCAGGAGCCGCAGCCGATGCAGGCCTCGGACTGCTCGGCGAAGGGGGTGGCCACCCGCTTTTTCGGGGTGCGGAAGGCCATGGAAATGGCGCTCACCCCCACCACCTCCCGGCAGGTGCGGACGCACTGGGCGCACAGGATGCAGCGGGCCGCGGGGTCCCCTTTCTTAAAGCGGGTTTCGTGCACGCCCATGGCCGCAGCCATTTCCTTGAGGTGCTCCCCCGCGGGCGCCTGGGCCAGGAGGAGTTCCAGCACCATGCGCCGGGAGGCCAGGACTTTCGCCGACGCGGTCTGCACCACTAACCCGGGCTCGGCCGGGTAGGTGCAGGAATTCACCAGGCGGGTGCGGGGCGCCGTGCCGATTTCCACCACGCACAGGCGGCAGTGGCCCTCGGGCTTAAGTTCCGGGTGGTAGCACAGGGTGGGAATGTCGATATTGTTGGCTTTGGCCGCCAACAGAAGCGCGGTCCCCGCCGGAACCTGGACCGGTTTGCCGTCAATGGTCAGACTCACTGAATCGTTTTTCATGACTCTACCTTAACTGCATCGAATTTGCAGACCGCGTGGCACATGCCGCATTTGACGCAGAGTTCCTGATCGATGACTTGCGGTTCGGCAGCTTCCCCGTGGATGGCGTCGACCGGGCACTCCCGGACACAGGCCAGACAACCGGTGCAGGTCTCGGGGTCAACGGTGTATTTTAACAGGGGCCGGCAGACCAGGGCCGGGCATTTCTTGTGGAGGATATGGGCCTCGTATTCCTCCCGGAAATATTTCAGGGTGCTCCTGACGGGATTGACCGCGCTTTGGCCCAGGCCGCAGAGGGAAGCGGCGGCCATGGTGTCGCACAATTCTTCCATCAGAGGGATGTGCTCTTCCTTGCCATTGCCTTTGGTGATTTCCGTGAGGATCTCCAGCAGGTGCTTGGTGCCTTCCCGGCAGGGGGTGCACTTGCCGCAGGACTCGTCGTGGAGGAAGGACATGAAGTAGCGGGCCACGTCCACCATGCAACTGGTTTCGTCCATGACGATCATGCCGCCGGAGCCCATAATCGAACCCACGGACTGGAGGCTGTCGTAATCCACCGGCAGGTCCAGAAACTGCTTGGGGATGCAGCCGCCGGAGGGGCCGCCGGTCTGGACCGCTTTAAATTCCCCGCCGTCGCGGATGCCGCCGCCCAGATCATAGACCATCTGTCTGAGGGTGGTGCCCATGGGCACTTCCACCAGGCCGGTGTTATTCACCGCGCCCACCAGGGAGAAGACCTTGGTGCCCTTGCTGTTCTCGGTGCCGATGGCGGCATACCATTCAGGGCCATGGCTCATTATCGCCGGGACGTTGGCCCAGGTTTCCACGTTGTTGATCACCGTGGGCTTGCCCCAGAGACCGGCGACCGCAGGATAAGGCGGGCGGGGATGGGGTTCGCCGATGTCCCCTTCCATGGAGGCGATGAGGGCGGTCTCTTCGCCGCAGACAAAGGCCCCGGCGCCCTTGCTGATCTTGACGTCAAAGCTGAAGCCGGACCCCAGGAGGTTGGCTCCCAAAAGACCCGCTTCCCGGGCCTGGTCGATGGCCAGAGCCAGGCGCTTCACCGCCAGGGGATATTCGTGGCGCACGTAAATATAGCCCTGGTTAGCGCCGATGGCAAAGCCTCCGATGATCATGCCTTCCAGGACGGCATGGGGGTCGCCTTCCATGACGGCCCGGTCCATGAAGGCCCCGGGGTCGCCTTCGTCCCCGTTGCAGATCAGGTATTTGACGTCCCCGGGCGCCTGCCGGCAGAGACGCCATTTGCGCCCGGTGGGAAAGCCGCCGCCGCCCCGACCCCGGAGGCCGGACCGCTCCACCGCGTCGATGACGGCCTCGGGACTCTTGCCGCCCAAGACTTTCTGGAGGGCCTGATAGCCGCCCTGGGCCAGGTAATCGTCCAGGCTGGTGGGGTCGATGAGGTCCATTTTGCCCAACACGATGGGACGCTGCCCCTGGTAGAAAGGCACTTTGGACTTATAAGCCTTGACGGACCCGTCGGCGGGGTCCTGGTAGCAGAACTTATCCAGAATCTTGCCGTTGACCAGGGTCGCTTCGACGATTTCCGGGACATCCTCGGCGGTCACCTGCTGGTAGGTAATCCCCTGGGGCCGCAACATGACCTTGACGGCCTTGGCGCACAACCCCTGGCAGCCGCTCTCTTTGAGGACGACGTTGCCATTCAGTCCTCGCTGCTTCAGCTCTGCCTGAAAAGCCGCCGCGACTTCTTCACTCCCCATGGGCAAACAGCCGGGGCCGCCACATACAAGCACCTGCGGCTCCTGCGGATTCCGGCTGCTGAGAAGTCGGCCCCGGTATTCCTCCAGGTGGTTCATGGATTCAAACTTAGGCATATCCGTGTCTCAGCTCTTATGGTTTGTAAGGTTTCAATATCTTAGGGACCTTATCCACAGCCATGCGCCCGAAGTACTTGTCGTCAATCATCATCAAGGGGGCTTGGGCGCAGGACCCGAGGCAGCCCACGGTTTCCAGGGAGAATTGCAGGTCCTCGGTGGCATGACCCGGCCCCACGTTCAGGCGGCGCCCCACTGTTTCCACCAGGCGCTGGCCGCCCCGGAGGTGGCAGGCGGTGCCCAGGCAGACCCGGATCAGATGCTTGCCCCTGGGCTCCAGGGAGAACATCTTGAAGAAAGTGGCCACGCTATAGACCCGGGTCAGGGGAACATTCAGATGCTGGGCCACCACCTTCAATTCGTCTTTGGGGAGGTAGTTGAATTCGTCCTGAATATCCTGGAGCACGGGGATCAGGTCCGCAGCCACTCCCGCGTAACGGGACATGATGGTTTCAAGTCGTTGTGGATCGGTCATAGTCATCATCCTTCGCGCAGGTGCACCGGGGCGAATTCCGGAAAGGGCGACTGGCATTTTTCCAGCAGCAGCTTATACCTGGCCAAAGTCTGCTTCTGGATGAATTCTATCTCCGGGTCCCTCAGATGCCGGAACCGGCCCTGGGGTTTGAGGTAATCCCGGATGGGCCGGATTTTTGGGGGCTCCACGGTAAGCCGGTACTTGCCGTCCACCACTTCAAACAGGGGAAAAACCGCGGTTTCGGTGGCGAGCCGGGCCAGGCGCACCGACAGGTCGGTGGCCGACCGCCAACCCGTGGGGCAGACGGACAGGATACTGATATAAGCCGGTCCTGGGGTCTCTATGGCCTTTTTCACCTTGAAGTAGAGGTCGAAGAGGTATCCCGGGGAGGCGGTGGCCACATAGGGAATGCCGTGAGCCACGGCAATGGCCAGCATGTCTTTCTTCCAGGTGCTCTGGCCGAAGCTGAGCTTGCCGGGAGGAGACGTGGTGGTCATGGCCCCGAAGGGGGTGGCGCTGGAACGCTGGATGCCGGTGTTCATATAGGCTTCGTTGTCCCAGCAGATGTAGGTGAAGTTGTGGCCCCGCTCCAGGGCCCCGGAAAGTGACTGGAGGCCGATGTCGCTGGTGCCGCCGTCGCCCCCCATGGCCACCACCTTGGGCATGGGGCCTTTGAGTTTGCCCTTGCGTTCCAGAATCCTCAGGGCGGCTTCGATGCCGGAAGCCACCGCCGAGGTGTTTTCGAAGGCCACGTGAATCCAGGGGTTCATCCAGGCGGTCTGGGGCATGCCCGAGGAGACGATCTCCATGCAGCCGGTGGCGTGGGCGATGATGGCGTCTTTACCGATGGCCTTACAGGCCCACCGCACCGCCAAGGCCTCGCCGCAGCCCTGGCAGGACCGGTGGCCCGAGGTGAAGAACTCATCCCGGGGCATCATGCGCGAGGCGTACGTATCGAATTTCGTGCTTTCCGCAAATCCAAACTTTTCCATCAGCCTCTTACCCCATAGATATAGAATTCCTGGCTGGGTCCCTGCTTGACTTCGGCCTGGGCGTGCCGCACCAGTTCCTCAAAGGCCTCGGGCTGCACGTCCCGGCCTCCCAGGCCCACGGTGTAACCGAGGATGTGGGGCCGGTGCGCCAGGGGATACATGGCGCTGCGCACCTCCGCCAAGACCGGCCCGGCGGCGCCGCCCAGAGACAGGGCCCGGTCGCAGACGACGACGAGTTCCGCCCCGGCCAGGGCTTGCCGCAAATCAGCAAAGGGGAAGGGCCGCCACAACCGGATTTTCACCAACCCCACCGGTATGCCCTGATCCCGCATGGCGTCCACCGCCACTTCGGCCACCTGGGCCAGGGAGCCCATCATCATGATGATTACCTTGGCGTCGTCGGTGCGGTAGGTCTCCACGGGTTTGTAATGGCGGCCGGTGAGTTCGCCCCACTCCTTCCAGATTTCCAGGATGGGGCCGTAAGCGCCGGTCAGGGCCATCTCGTGGGCCATCTTGCATTCGGTAAAAAGTTCCGGCATGGCAAAGGCCCCCATGGTCACGGGCTTGGCGGGGTCCAGCTTGTGGTAGGGGACCAGCTCCGGCAGGAAACGGTCCACGGTTTCCTGGTCCATCAACTCATGGGCTTCCACCACGTGGGTGAGGATGAAGCCGTCCATGTTGATGATGGTGGGCAGAACCACCCGGTGGTCTTCAGCGATCTTGAAGGCCATGACGCTGTGGTCGAAGGCCTCCTGGCCGTTTTCGGTGAAGATCTGAATCCAGCCGATATCCCGGGCCGCCATGATGTCACTGTGGTCGTTCCAGATGCTCAACGGGCCGGACAAGGCCCGGTTGGCCACGGTCATGACGATGGGCAGCCGCATGGCCGAGGTGATAAACACGATTTCATTCATCAAGGCCAGGCCCTGAGAACTCGTGGCGGTATAGGTCCGGGCCCCCGCGGCGCTCATGCCCATGCAGGCGCTTATGGCGGAGTGCTCGGACTCCACCGTGACGAATTCCGCCTCCAGATCGCCGTTGGCCACCAGGGAAGAAAGGTGCTCCACGATGTGGGTCTGGGGGGTGATGGGATACGCCGCGATGGCTTCGGCCCGAGCCAGCTGCACCGCATGGCTCACCGCAATGGAGACTTCCATGCCGACTCGCTTCTTATGG
>JAGVPN010000343.1 GCA_020052215.1 Syntrophobacterales bacterium | reverse complement strand
CTTTAACAGCAATTCCTTGTAGTTCCCCCCCTTTTTTAAAGGGGGGTAGGGGGGATTATCAGGCTTCCCATAACGGAAAAAACTTTTGGCAATTGCTATCCCCATACCCTGGCTGCGGGTCCCAGCGGAGCCGGCCGCCTGGTTCAACTCCGGCGTCGCACCGCGGCCAGACGGTGGGCGACGTCCGCCAGGTAGGGAGATTTTTCGATGCGTTCCACCCATTCCGGCGGCAGCGCCCGGATGCCCAGGTAGGCGCCGCTGATGCCGCCGGCGATGCAGGCAATGGAGTCCGAATCACCCTGGGTGTTGGCCCCCCGGCGGATGGTGGTCAGAAAGTCATCCGGAGATTTACAGAAACAATAAAGGGCCATCAGGACCGCTTCCTCCGCCACCCAGCCCTCGCCGATATGAGCCAGGGCCGCGTCCGAGGAGGTCATTTCCAGGGCTTCCTCCAGGCGGGCCAGGGCCTGGTCGAAATCCCGAACCTGGCCATGGGTCTCCAATTCCAGGGCCGCGAGCATCTCCTCCGGCGGGATGCCGTCCAGGGCCAGTTTCACCAGAAAGGCGGCGGCCACCGCTCCCAACTGAGCGGCGGGATGATGGTGGGTGGCCAGGGCCGAAGCCGCCGCCACCTGGCGCAACTTGGCCAGGTCATGCTGATAGAGAAAGCCGATGGGAGCAACCCGCATGGCCGCACCGCAGCCCTTGGAATTGGGTTTGCCGCTTTTCCACCAGGGGACCCCCGCCTCAAGCTGGCGCGCCCCATAGAGGCAGGCGCCGCCCGGCGAGCGGTCATTTTCCGGCGAGCGCAGCCAGGCGACAAACTCTTGGGAAATGGCCGCCATGATGCCTCCCAGGTCCTGATGACCCGAGGCGATCAGGGCTTCGGCCACCGCCAGGGTCATCTGGGTGTCATCGGTAAATAAGGCCGGCGCCGGCAACTCCTTAATACCGTCCGGGCCGTAGCGTTCCCGAATGCCTTTCAATTCCCAGAATTCCACCGGCGACCCCAGGGCATCCCCCAATGCCAGACCGTAAATCATGCCCAAGACCTGTTCCATGAGACTCCTCTGAAGGCTTTATCGGAAAATGATGATTTCTCGCCAAGACGCAAAGGCGCAAAGCCTAAGAAGCGCAAGTTTGGTCTGAAACTCTTGGCGGGCTTGGCGACTTTGCGAGAGGCATTTTCATCTTTCGTTGTGAGCGCAGCTCATGAAAAGTTGGTTAGTTATTGACCACTATCCTGCAACCCTATGGCCCTGGCGCCAGGACTATGGTTTCGAGACGACGGCTTGGGGGTCACGGGCCATTGTTGGGGGATTCGGGGGGCTTCCGGCCACCGCGACTTTAGCCCCTGGAAGTCCCAAGGCGGCCCGCTCCAGCTCGATTTTCTCCCAGATGGCGTGAGCCAAAACCTGATGGCCTTCCTGGTGCAAGTGGCCGCTGAAATTAGTGAACAGCGCCCGGAAATCCCTCCTGGAGAAGACATCCTTCATAGAGATATGATAGGTCCCCGGGCCTATCAGGGCTGCCCCCAGGGGGTCCAAACCATGGTCGGTGAGATAAAGGCCACGCCGGGGGTCTTCTTCCAGGCGGCACTGGGTGACGAGGATGATGGGAATCTGCCGTTGGCGCAGCATGGCCACATTTTCCGCCGCGGTCTCCTCCGCCAGTCGGATGCGGGCGGCGATCTCCCGGGGGTCTTGGCCCGCGGCCACCTGGGCGTCGGCGTCGTTGGCGGCGTATTTCAGGCGGATCGTCTCGGGCACCAGGGGCCAGAACACCTTTTCGAGCTTGGCCTCATACAGCCGCCGGAAAATGAAGACTTTCATCAGCCAGTGCCGGGGGTGCCACCCCTGGAATTCCTGGCTGCGGCGCCACTCCCGCTCATCCTCCCACTTATTGGTGTCGTTGATATGCAGGACGATGAGACTGGGTTCGTACTCCAGGATTTTCTGGAGCACGACTTGACAACGGCGGGGCCCGTACCCGGGCACGGCCAGATTGATGGACTCCGCGGCAATATCGTGCCGGCGCAGTTCCTCGCCCAGGAACCAGGGGTAGGCCGTTGTGAAGCTGGGTCCCCGGGGGACGGAGTCGCCCACCACAAAGATGCGGAAAGTCCCCGGGGGACGATGGCGCTTAAAGGTCTGGGGGTGGAAGCGCCGCCCCCCGGCCCGGAAAAGTTCAACCGTGCCGTCGGCGGGCTCGGCGAAGCCCGCCTGGGGATTGTAGCCGTAGTCGAAGCGACCCGAAATATCCTGGGCGAAAAAGACGCGGGCGATCACCTCCGCCAGGACCAACAGGCAGACAACCATAAGGCAGGCGGGAGTAATCAGCCGTTTCATCAGAATTGGAAATAGATAAATTCTTTATCCTGCTCCCCGGAAGACACGATCAACAGGATCATTATAACGTAAACCAGGCCCCGGGCCATCCAGGGGACGTGATCCAGGGTGGCTTCATCCCGATATTTCCAGGCCAGGCCCTGGAGCAGGATCAAAGGGAGGATATGGATCAGCAGCCAGAGCAAGGAGGATTGCCAGGCAAGCCCCAGGGCCGGGTCCCAGTTGCCCAGGGCCGCGAACCAGACCCCCAGATGGGAGACGCTGGGGCTGCGGAAAATGGCCCAGCCCACCAGGGTGAAGACCAGCATCAGAGGCACCGCCAGTGCATCGCGCCAGGTCCAGGCCCCGTCTTTGGCCGGCAAGCGATTAAAAGGCGGCAGCACCCGGTAGAGAATGAGCAGGGCGCCGTGATACGCCCCCCAGAGGACAAAGACCCAGTTGGCGCCGTGCCACAGGCCGGCCAGGAGCATGACGATGGCCAGATTGCGCAGGGTGTTCCATCTGGCGCCGCGATTGCCGCCCAAAGGGATGTACAGGTAGTCCCGGAACCAGGTGGACAGCGAAATATGCCACCTGCCCCAGAACTCTGAGGGCGTCCGGGAAAAATAGGGGAACTTGAAATTTTCCATGAGGTCGATGCCCAACAGCTTGGCGGACCCCCTGGCGATATCGGTGTAACCGGAAAAATCGGCGTAAATCTGGAAGGCGAAGGCCACCACCCCGATCACCGCCCAGTAACCGTTGAGGCTGGTTTTGGGGTCAAAGGCATAGTTGGCCAGGATGGCGCAGTTATCCGCCACAAAAACCTTTTTAAAGAACCCCACCAGCATCAGACGCAGGCCGTCCTGGACATGGGCATCTTGTAAGCTGGCCCCTTTTTCCAGCTGCGGGATCAGATTTTTGCCCCGTTCGATGGGCCCTGACACCATCTGGGGAAAAAAGGCGTCGAAGGTGGCGAAGGTGAGCAAATCCGAACACGCCGGGCTCTGGCCCCGATAAACATCGATGACGTAACCCAGGGATTGGAAGGTGTAAAAGGAGATGCCCACGGGCAGAATGATGGTCAGCATACTCCATTCGGCGTTGAAGCCCACCGTTCCCAGGAGCGACTTGAATGAACCGATAAAAAAGTTGAAGTATTTGAAGAATCCCAAAATGGCCAGGCAAAAGACCACGCTCAAGATCAGGTAATATTTGGGGCGCCGGTCCCGGGCCAGGAGCCCGATGGCTTCATGGCCGACGAAAAACGCCAGGCCCATGCCGGCGCTGACCAGCAAGAGGGGTTTGGAGATGCCGGACGCGGGCAGCCAGACATAACATCCCAGGCACCAGGCCGCCGGCAGGAGGGCCAGACCCAGGACCTGCCAGGGGCCTTTTTTCTGACCGGCGATGGCCAGGCCGCAATTGTAGTCGATGACCGTGGTGGCCAGCACCAGGGCCAGGAATCTGACGTCCCAACAGCCGTAGAAGAAATAGCTGCCCGCCAACAACAACAGTAACCGCCGTCTTGCCGGCAGAAGCCAGTAGGAGATGATGATGACGGGAAGAAAAATGAAATATTGCCAGGAAATGAAAGACATAAGCTTCCGACTCAGCAGTTGGCGGTCAGCAAGCAGCTTTCAGCAATCAGCCAAGACCCCGCCAGACGACACCGCCGAACGTAACCTCTTCTCCCTAAGACAGGGGCGCCGATAAGATGAGCGTCATTTTCGGGTGGGCCTGGCTAATCTCAGGGTATAAAGTCACCCCGGGGAAAGCAAGATAATTTTTTTTCGCATCCCGGCAGACCTGGTTTACAGCTTCCGGGCCATGACCAGGAGCCGGGGCTCGCCGCTGATGGGGAGATAGTATTTATGTTTTTCCAGGGGACCCAGACCCACCAGCTGACCGGCAGACCCCGCCGTTTCCAGTTCGCCCAGGGTCAGGTTTACGCCCTTGAGGGCCAGCACCACGCCTCCCGGGGCCAAGAGCGGCGCGGCCAACTCCAGCAGGCGGGGGAGGGTTAAGGCCGCCCGGGAGACCACCGCGGCGACCTTCGGCTCCCTACGCCGGGCCAGGGAGGGGGTCAGATGGGTCTGGACCACCTCCACCCCGCTCAACCGGAAACGCGAGGCCAGGTATTCCAGAAACGCGGCTTTTTTCTGGCGGGCCTCCACCAGGGTAAGGGCCAGGTTGGGGCGGGCCAGCTTCAGCACCAGCCCGGGGAAACCGGCGCCGCTGCCCAGGTCCATCAGGGAGGCGGCGCCGTCCAGAAACGGCAGCACCGCCAGGGAGTCCAGGAAGTGCTTGATAACGATATCCCGGTCGGTCTTCAGCCCGGTTAAATTGATCTTGGCGTTCCAGAGCTTGAGCTCTTCCAGGTAGGTCTGCAAATGCCCCAGGGTGGCGGGGTCCAGTTCCAGGCCCAGGGTGGCGGCGCCTTCGGTCAGGAGGGCCAGGGGGTCTGGTTCCGCGGTTTTGTGCACCATAATACCCTTCCTCAAGCAGAACCGGTTTGGTTGAGAGGCGGGCCGGGGGACGTCTTTCCCCTCGTTGCCAGGCAGTTGGACATGTGCCTGCGACGCACCCATCAAGAATGAAAAGGGCGGTGGAGCGGGCCTCCGTGCCCGCTGTGTAGGGCGGGCATTGCCCGCCGATTTCGCTGATTAATTGGTGCGTAAGACGCTACGAAAGCAGGGTGCGCACGGCGCACCTTCATCATGCACAGGCGAGACGCCTGTGCCACCAAATTTTTTACCCTCGTTCCCAAGCTCCTGCTTGGGAACGCAATTTTTTAGCCCAAGCTCTGCTTGGGCTCGTCAATTCATTTCCCCAAACAGAACTGGCCGAAGATGCGGTCCAGGATGGCCTCTCCCACTTCCTCCCCGGTGATTTCTCCCAGTTCCCGGATGGCGGACCCCAGTTCCAGGGCCACCAGTTCCCAGGGGGGATTTTCATCAGCGGCCAGCAACTCACGGGATTGGTTCAGATAAGTCAGGCATTGCCCGAGATGCTGGTGGTGCCGGGCCTGGGTGATGACCTCGCCGGCCACCTTGAGGCCGCCGCCCAGGGTCTGGGCCACGATTTCCTCTTTCAAGGCCTCAATGCCCTGGCCGGTCTTGGCGGAGATTTTTGTCAGGGGCCAGCCGGTGTATGGCGACAGTTCAGCGTCGGTTAGGCTTGGGGCCAGGTCGATCTTGTTGATCACCAGCAGCCCCGGTTGCCCGGCCAGTTCCGCCAGGGCCGCCCCATCTTCAGGCGCACCAGGGGCGCTGCCGTCCACCAGATAGAGGACCAGGTCCGCCTGCCCCAGCCTCTCCCGGGTCCGGGCGATGCCCAACTCCTCCACCCGGTCCTGGGCCGGGCGCAGGCCGGCGGTATCGCTGAAACGCACCACCACCCCCTTAAGGGTAATGGACTCCTCCACCAGGTCCCGGGTGGTACCGGGGATCTCGGTGACAATGGCCCGCTCCATGTCCAGGAGGCGGTTTAACAGGCTGGATTTGCCCACGTTGGGACGCCCGGCGATGACCACCAGCAGCCCCTCTCGTAGTAGCCGCCCGGCTTCATAGCTGTCGGCCAGAGTCTTAAGGGACCTGAGCTGCAGGTCGAGACCCTCCTGGACCGAGGCGGGGGGCAACTCCCCGGTTTCTTCCGGAAAATCCAGGGCGGCCTCCACCCGGGCCAGGAGGTCCAGGAGGGCTTGCCGCACCCGGGTCAGCCTTCGCCCCAGGCCGCCTTGCAGGTGCGCCGCCGCCACCTGGAGGTGAGTTTCGGTCCGGGCCCGGATGACCTCCAGAACGGCTTCCGCCTGGGTCAAATCCAGGCGTCCGGCAAGAAACGCCCGCAGGGTGAACTCCCCCGGGCGGGCCAGGCGCGCCCCCGCGGCCAGGGCCAGGTCCAGGATGCGCCGCAAGACCCCATAGCCCGAATGGCAGTTGATTTCCACCACGTCTTCCCGGGTATAGGTGTAAGGCGCCCGCATAAAGCTGACCATGACCTCATCGATGATTTCACCCTGAAGGTCGACGATGTGGCCCAGATAGAGCCGGTGGGACTGCCAGGCGGGTCGGGAACGATGGGGGCGAAAGAAGCGGTGGGCGATGGCCCAGGCTATCGGGCCGCTCAGCCGGACGATGCCGATCCCCGCCTCACCCAGAGGGGTGCTGATAGCCGCAATGGTATCAGCCGCATCATGAGAAGTCATGCCGGGCCGGCGGCATCCCCCCGGCTTTCCTTCTTTTTGGCCGGTGAAATGACCACCTTTTTATAGAGGCCTTCGCCCCGGCTGATGGTCTTCAAATCCTTGTCACCCTGGAGGGCCATGTGCACGATGCGGCGATCATAGGGGTTCATGGGATTCAGGGTGACGGACTTACCGCTGCGTCTGACCTTCTCGCCGTACTTTTGGGCCAGCAGGGCTAAGGCCTCATTGTGGCGGGCCCGGTAGGCTTCCACGTCTATGGCGACCCTGACCTTCCCCCGGGTCTGCTTCGCCAGCATCTTGGTAACGAGATATTGCAGGGCGTCCAGGGTCTGGCCTTGTTTGCCGATGAGCAGACCGGCGTCTTCGGTGGCAATGAGCAGGTTGATCCGGTCTTCTTCCTGATTAGCGGTTACCGTGGCCGGCTCTTGCATCTTCGCCAGGACCTGCTCCAGGATTTCCCGGGCCAGGGACAGCAGATCATCCTCCGGCTCTTTAGGCAGCGCGGCGCGAATCCTGGCTTTTCGACCTCCCAGGCCGAAAATTCCGGGAGAGCCCACCGACACAATCTCTATCTCCAACTCCTCCGAAGGAACCTGGAAATGGGCGCAGGCGCTTTCAATGGCCTCTTCGGTGGTTTTGCCTTCAAACTCCAGAAATTCCATCAATACTTCCCCTGAGACCTACGTAAGGTACTTATTGGTATAGTGCTGCTGGGCGATTGACAGAACATTGTTCACCAGCCAATAGACTACCAGGCCGGAGGCGAAGTTCAGGAACATAAACGTAAAAATCAAGGGCAAAAACATCATCATCTTGGCTTGGGTGGGGTCGCCGGTGGACGGCGTCATTTTTTGCTGGAGGAACATGGTGGCCCCCATGAGCAGTGGGGTGATGAGCAGGGGGTCCTTGGCGGACAGGTCGGCCAGCCAGACGATGTTGGTAAACGGCAGGGTGGGGATAAAAGAGGCATGGCGCAGTTCGATGGCATACCCCAGCACGTTGTACAGGGCGATGAACACCGGCAGTTGCATCACCATGGGCAGGCACCCGGCCATGGGATTGACCTTGAAGGTGCGATACAGAGCCATGAGTTCCTTGTTCATGGTCTCTTTGTCGTCTTTGTATTTCTCCCGGAGCTTGGCCACCTTGGGCTGGAGTTTCGCCATGTCCTTCATGGACTTGTAGCTCTTGTGGTTGGGATACCAGAAGACGATCCTCAGCAGGATGGTCAGGATGACAATGGCCCAGCCGTAGTTGAAGGAGTAGCGTTCCAGCCAACTCAAGAATTGCAGGAGCGGTTTTCCCAGGAAGTCAAACCAACCGAAGTTGACCGCCCGGCTCAGCCCCAGGGGCTTGAGATCGTCCAGGTTTTTCGGGCCGAAATACAGGACGTAGGAAAACTGGGCCGCCTGCCCCGGGGCCAGGGCCTCGACGGGGGTCCTGACGCTGGCCACCATGGGGGTTTTCGGCGGTTCGCTCAAGGTGACCCAGGACTTGGCGGACTCGGGGATGATGGCGGTCATGAAGTAGCCTTCGTCCAACCCGGCCCACTCCACCTTGCCGGTAAACGTCTTGAGTTCTTTGAGATCGCCGCTCTTGATGTCTTCGCGCTTATTATTGATGGAGCCGTTGAACCCGAGGAAATGAAAGCGATCAGCCTCTTCCCCGGCAAAATTCTCGCTCAAGTCCAGGTTGAGTTGGCCATCCAAGGGCTGGCCGGTATTATTGGTCACCTGGACCGCCAGGTCAAAGCCGTAACTGTCGCCCTTGAACGTGAACGTCTTGACCAGGGTCAGGCCCTCGGGGCTGACGCAGGTAAATTTCAGGACGCCCCTGTCTCCGGCCTTAAGGGTAAGGGCCGACGCCGAGGCCTCACACAGGGCCAGTCCCGGTAGGTTGAGGGTTTTCCCGGTCCAACTCAGGGTCAGGGGCAACTCATTGGCGCCGCCCTCCCGCACCAGGTCCTTGGATTTGAGTCCGTTGGCGGCCGGGTTGAGGTAGCGATCGACCTCAAAGGCCACGGGCCCCAATTTAAAATGATAGATGGACTCAAAGGGTATGCGGTCCTTATATTTCTTCAACTGGAAGCTTTTCAGCCGCCCCCCCAGCTCGGTGAACACCGCCTTAAACGAGGGAGTGTCCACCACCACGTCTTTGGCCGGACGGCTCGATGGCGCCTTCACCGGCGGAGACGCCGGCGGGGTGGGACGCACCGCG